>CADBQM010000132.1 GCA_902796795.1 uncultured Eubacteriales bacterium | reverse complement strand
GCTGGACTACCTGGAAGCCATGGAAAGGGCTGTACAGGCTGCAGTCAGTGCACTTTCGGACAAAGAACGCGCAGATATCCGTGCGATTGGGACGGACACGACCGGCTCCACGGTAGCGCCGGTCGACAAAGAAGGCACGCCGCTTGCGCTCCTCCCGGATTTTAAAGAAGATCCGGAAGCGATGTTCCATATGTGGAAGGACCATGTTTCCTCTGCGGAAGGGAAGGAACTGAACCGTGTGCTCAGGAGCGCAAAGCAGGATTATCTCCGCTATCAGGGAGACTACATGGGCGAGTGGACTTATGCCAAGGTTCTGCGGATCGTGCGCTCCCGCCCGGATATCTGTGAAAAAGCCGCTTCTTTTGTGGAGCTCTCCGACTGGATCCCGGCAGTGCTCTCCGGGAATACTGCGCCGGATCAGCTGTACCGTTCCATGAACGTCGCCGCACACAAGATGCTTTATCACCCGGCGCTTGGCGGTTTCCCGGATCCGGAGACCATGGGCGCCCTGCATCCGGGGCTGGCGGCTTTTGTACGATCGATGCGTGCCCCGGAATCTGCTTCGAAAAAGCTTGGTTTTCTTACGGAGGAATGGCAGTTCCGCTTCGGACTTGAGCAACCTGTGATCGTTTCCGGGAGCTCGCTGGATGCCTGTGCGGGTGCCGTCGGTTCTGGCGTGCGGCCCGGTGTGCTGGTAAAGGTGCTCGGTACCTCAGGCTGCGACCTGAGCGTTGCAGATGCTGCCGTTGCGGAAGCCGAAGATTTCCGTGATCTCTGCGGCACGGCAAAGGATGCGATCCTCCCGGGCTATTATGCGCTGGAAAGCGGCCAGGCTGCCTTCGGCGATATGTTTGCCTGGGTAAAGAACCTGCTGCTGTGGCCGATCGCGGGAGAGATGGCGGCGGAGGATGGTCCTGCCCGCGAAACTGAGGCGGCGGACGGTCCCGGGAAGGATGCGCCGGCAGGCTGTCCGGACAAAAAGCGACAGACCAGCGACCTGTACCAGGAGCTCTCTGCCGCCCTGCTGTCCCGTCTTGAAAAAGAAGCCGCCGCGCGGTCACTCACGGAAGACGCGCCGATCCTCCTGGACTGGCTGAACGGCCGCCGCTATCCGGTAGATGACGCACTCTCCGCCGCTGCCCTGGACCTTCGGATCGGGAATGACGCCGTAGACCTGTACCGCGCAGCCGCGCTTGGCGCGGTCTTCGGCAGCCGGGCGATCTTCGATGGCTTCGGGGAAAAGGGCGTTCGCTTTGAACGCGTCATTGCTTCCGGCGGTATTCCCAAAAAATCGCCTTACCTGATGCAGCTCCTTGCGGACAGCTTCAAAACACCGGTCTCCGTCGAAGGCAGCGGGGAAAGCTGCGCGCTCGGCGCCGCGATGTACGCAGCCGTGGCCGCCGGTGCGCATCCGGATATTTTTGCCGCACAGGACCACATGTGTGCGCCTTACGCCGCCACATATCAGCCGGATCCCGGAAAAGCCGCGGTGCTGGACGCGTTGTACCGTAAATATCAAAAACTCGCGACATTCGCGGAAGAACGATCTTGAAGAGGCTCCGGCATATGAGATCCATACAGACTGCGTCGATCCTGATCCAGAATCTCTCCGTTCCCTGCTTCAACCACTGCAGGTACTGCCTGTTATCCTGGGACGGGAAGGAAGTCGGCGCCCCGTGGGAACGCGGGGTTGCTCTCGCTGAGCGGTATATAACAGAACTAACAGAAGCGCGGCCGCAGGTGAGTGTTTCGTTTGCCTTTGGCTATTCCATGGAGCATCCGGCGCTCCCGGAAGCCCTCCGGACGCTCCGGCGGCTGGGCAGCCCGACGGCAGATTTTCTGCAGTGCGACGGCATGGCCATGCGGGATGCGGCCGAATGCGGGGAACTCATGTGGATGCTGAAAGCTGCAGGAATCAAAAGGCTCAACTTTACCGTCTATGGCCTGTCCGCCTATCATGACCGTTTTGCGGGGCGGCGCGGCGACTTTGATCTGCTGTTTCGCATGATGTGTGCAGCAGACGCAGCCAGGATCCCCTTCAGTACCGGCATTCCGATCACAAAAGAAAACATCAAAGATGCAGATGAACTGATCCACAGCCTGAAAGAAATCGGGAACGAGAAGGTCTCACTCTTCATTCCGCACGAGGAAGGCCGGGGAAAAGCACTGGCTTCTGTCCGGCTGGAGCAGCAGGATCTTTCCGCCCTCTCCCCGGAGGCGCTTTCGTTGCTGAACAGAACGCTGTACCGTACGGAATCAGAATGGCTCAGCGACCCCGACCCAGTGCAGGTCACCCGGCGGCTGATCCTCATCTCCCTGCGGGCGGATAATATTGAACAGTACGAAAAGAGAAGCGCTTTATCGGTATTAGCGGAGATCGAGGCCCTCGACGAGGCATACTATGCTGCTTTTCCGGCGTTTCACGAACTTGCCGGGATATACGGGGATCCGAAAGGGGACCGGCTGTACCGGATCCGGGACCTGTATCATCATTACCGCTCGCTTTACGCGGCAGACCATCATCTGGAGGTCTATGACGTAACGGATGAGAGATATTCCGGAAGCAGGCGCTACTGAGACCACAGATGTGCGCTTTAGAGGAGAACATGCAATGAAGATCTATGACATTTCCCAGGAAGTTTTCAGCTGCCAGGTGTACCCCGGCGATCCGGCGCCGAAAAAAGAGCTGCTCTGTTCCACGGAAAAAGGCGATCTGTATAACCTGACGGCCTTCCGCATGTGCGCGCACAACGGCACCCATATCGACGCGCCGTTTCACTTTATCAAGGGCGGAAAAGCGGTCGACGCCCTATGCCTGGACGTGTTCATCGGAAAGGCCTATGTTGCAGAACATCAAGGGATCGTCTCCGGTGAAGATGCTGCAGCGATCCTCGAAAAAGCAAAAAACCAGGACCCGGAAGCGGCGAAGCGGATACTGATCAAAGGTGACGCCGTCGTTTCTTCGGAAGCGGCAAAAGTATTTGCCTCCGCCGGCATCCTGCTGCTGTGCAACGAATCCCAGACGGTCGGACCGGAAGATGCCCCGATGGAAGTGCACCTCATCCTGCTCGGCGCAGGTGTCGTGCTGCTTGAAGGCATCCGTCTCGCAGCAGTCCCGGAAGGTGTTTATTTCCTAAACGCCGCTCCGCTGAATCTTTCCGGCGCGGACGGCGCGCCGTGCAGGGCCATACTGATCGAAGGAGGCATGATATGACGACAGGCGAACTGGTCACAGCCATTTTGATGTTTGTTATTGCAGGAATTCTTCTGCTGTTCAGCATCCGGTCGTTCCTGGAACGCGGATTCCTGCTGAATAACGCCTATCTCTATGCGTCAAAAGAAGAGCGGAAATCCATGAACAAAAAACCGTATTACCGGCAGACCGCGATCGTATTCTGCATACTGAGCGCAGTCTTCATTGTGATCGGCCTGTCACTTGTGTTGCAGAATGACAAAATCATGCTGCTTGAGATCCCGCTGATCCTTGGCGCAGTCATCTATGCGATCGCATCAGCCGTGCGGATCAGTAGAGAAGAGAAAAAATAAGCCCTCGCCTGCAGGCAGCCTCATATGCCATCACCTGCAGGCAGCTTAACCCTCGGGCAACAAAACTCTCAATACAAGTGATATTTGTTGCTCCCAGCCGCACATTTGCTGAAAAGCAACGAGATTCAAGGAATAGATGGTTTTGTTGCTCTCCGGCTGTATTTCACTGGCCGAAAGGCAACGGAATTTGTAAGATCAGTGATTTTGTTGCTCCCAGCCGCACATTGCCTGCCGAAAAGCAACGGGATTAGCAAGTTGAGTGGTTTATGTTGCTTCACCGGCCTCGAGGGCCGGTGAAGAGGCAACAAATATACAAGAAACTTGCATTTCCGGTGCTCTCCTGCCGGAAAAGCGGAAAAACAGGCCGCGATATGGCAGGGGCAGTTCTGGGTGGTATGCTGGATCAGAACCGGGCGGTGTGCCGGGTTAGATCTGGGTCAGGGCGAGGCAGCCGAGGATCCCCTGGTCTCCGGCCAGAGAGGCCGGTGTGACGTACTTTTCGGGATCTGCAATGGCTGCGTGGTCCAGGTAACCGTTCAGATAGCGGAGGAGCTTTTCGCGGATCAACGGGAAGAGCTGCGTTTGCTTCATCACGCCGCCGCCCAGAATGATCTTCTCCGGGGAGAGGACCAGTGTATAGTCTGCGAGCGCCTGCGCGATGTAATCGCTCTCGGTTTCCCAGACTTCTGTGACATCCTGAAGTTCCGCTGCCGGACGGCCCCACTTTTTTTCCAGCGCAGGGCCGGAGGCCAGTCCTTCAAAACAATTCTCATGATAAGGACAGACCCCGCGGAAGCTCTCGCCGTCCCGCGGGCGGATCAGGATGTGGCCGCCTTCCGGATGCATGGCGCCGTGGAGCGGCTGCCCGTTTACAAGTACGCCGATCCCGATGCCGGTGCCGATGGTAATATACAGAAGCACATCCGGCGAAGTGGAATGGCCAGCGGCTGACGCTGCAGGGATGTCTGGGGAAGCGGGACGTGTGGTGGCTGACATTCCAGGCTCAGTTGCCGGTTTCCGGGAAGCCCCGCCTTCCCCGTAATAGTATTCGCCGAGCGCCGCCACATCAACGTCGGTGTCGATGAACACCGGCACTTCCAACGCCATCCGAAACGCGCCGAGCAGGTCGTACTCCGGCCAGCCGGGCTTCGGCGT
>CADBQM010000131.1 GCA_902796795.1 uncultured Eubacteriales bacterium | reverse complement strand
CCGTGAAGCCTTCTTTACGATCGAATCCAAGCACACCAGCGAGCTCCTTGCAGAGATGCGGGCAAATTCCGTCACGATGGCGATCGTGCTCGACGAATACGGCGCGACCTCCGGCATGGTCACGCTGGAAGACCTCCTGGAGGAGATCGTCGGCGAGATCCGCGACGAGTATGACGAAGACGAAAAGGAACAGTTCAAGGAGCTTGCACCGGGCGAATACCTGATCGAGGCTTCCATGAAGCTGGACGACGTCAACGACCTGATCGATACCGACCTGGCTTCGGAAGACTACGACAGCCTCGGCGGCTTTGTGATCGGCGCGCTGGACCATCTCCCGGAGAAAGGCGAGAGCGTCCGCTACGAGAACATGGTCCTGACCGTGGACAGCGTCGAGAAGAACCGTATCGACAAGATCCGTGTCCGTTTCCTGACGGAAGAGGAGATCGAGAAGGAGCGGGAAGAAGCGGAAGCCGCGGCGGAAGAGGAAGCCCGTGCCCGGGAAGCGGAAAAAGACTGAAGTTTCCGGGGAAATATCTGATTGTAATTTATAAAAAAGAGTGTTATACTTTATCGGTTGACGTCTGTCCTTTGACGTCAGCCGGGTTTTTTTATCCCGTTCCGAGAGTTCTGTTAAGGAGAGGAAACATATGAAGTCCAATGCAAAAACCAGCGGGATCGTCGTCCTGGCCATTTTTGCGGCAGTGCTTGCACTGACGCTCATCACGGCGCTCAGAGGCTGGGGTTATGAGTACGCGGGCAGCATGAGAGATATCAAGCTGGGCCTGGACCTGCGCGGCGGTGTCAGCATCACCTATCAGGCAGCCGGAGACACGGCGCCTTCGCAGCAGGATATGGCGGATACCATCTATAAGATGCAGCTCCGTGTGGAAGGCTATTCGACGGAAGCCTCCGTCTATCAGGAAGGCGCGAACCGTATCACGATCGACATCCCGGGTGAGACGGATGCCAATACGGTCCTTCGCGAGCTTGGTACGCCCGGTACGCTGATCTTCTGTACGGATTATGAAAATCCGGACAGCAGCAAGGCACTCGACGGCAATGACATTTCCGGTGCCCAGGCAGGTACCGACGAGAAGAACAACTACGTGGTCATCGTCTCCTTTACCGACGAAGGCCAGAAGAAGTTCTCCGAGGTCACCAAGGAGATCGCCGGCACCGGCAAGCCTCTCTATATCATCTATGACAACCAGGTGATCAGTGCGCCGACCTGTGAAGCCCAGATCACTTCGCCGAGCTGCGAGATCAGCGGCAATTTCACTTATGAAACGGCTTCGAACCTCGCTTCCTATATCCGTATCGGCGCGCTGCCGGTACCGCTGGAAGAGCTGCGTTCCCAGGTGGTCGGAGCGACGCTCGGCAGCAACGCCATCTCCACGAGCCTGATCGCCGGCGCGATCGGCCTTCTGCTGATCTGCGTTCTGCTGATCATCCTTTACCGGATACCCGGCTTTGCGGCGTCTCTCGCGCTCATTTTCTATACCGGCCTCATCATCGTCCTGCTTGCGGTCTTCCGCAACGAGATCACGCTGACGCTGCCCGGTATCGCGGGTATCATCCTGAGTATCGGTATGGCGGTAGACGCCAACGTCATCATCTTCTCGCGTATCCGTGAGGAGATCGGTCTCTCCAGAAGCGTAGAGGAAGCGATCAAGGCGGGCTTCTCCAAGGCCCTTTCCGCGATCATCGACGGCAACGTGACGACGCTGATCGCCGCGGTCGTGCTTTACATCTTCGGTTCCGGCCCGGTCAAGGGCTTTGCGATCACCCTGGCGCTCGGCATCCTGCTTTCGATGTTCACGGCGCTTGTGATCACCCGCCTGCTGATCCGTGCGTTCTACCGCATCGGCCTCCGGGACAAGAAATTCTACGGCGAGACCAAGCCGAAGAAAGAAAGAAATTTCCTCGGGAAGAAGAACATCTTCTTCGCGATCTCCGGTGTCGTGATCGCTGCCGGTATTGCCGCGATGATCATCCACGGCATCTCCTCCTATGCGCTGAACTTCAGCCTTGATTTCGTCGGCGGTACTTCGACGGACGTCGTCTTTAACGAGAACCGCAGCGTCGAAGAACTGGAAGCGGAGGTCAAGCCCGACATCGTCGCCGCGATCAACTCCACCGACGTTTCGCTGACGCCCGTTATCGGCGGCAACGAAGTCATCATCAAGACCCAGGAGCTGACCCAGGAGCAGCGTGAGGCACTCTACAGCGTCCTTTCCGATAAATACGGCATTGACGTTTCGAAGATCACTTATGAGAATATTTCGGGTACGGTCTCCAAGGAGATGTCCCGTTCCGCGATCCTTTCCGTGGCCCTGGCTGCGGTCGCGATGCTGATCTACATCTGGATCCGCTTCCGTGACGTCCGCTTTGCCTCGGCTTCCGTGCTGGCCCTTGTACACGACGTCCTCGTCGTCATCGCAGGCTACGCGCTGTTCCGCTGGACCGTCGGCAATACCTTTATCGCCTGCATGCTGACGATCGTCGGTTACTCGATCAACGCAACGATAGTTATCTTCGACCGTATCCGCGAGAACCAGGCGATCCTCGGCGCGAAGGAAGACCTCAAGAAGGTCGTCAACCTCTCGATCACCCAGACGCTCACGCGTTCGGTGTACACCTCCCTCACGACCTTCATCATGGTCTTTGTGCTGTACATCCTCGGCGTGACGGCGATCCGCGAATTCGCGCTTCCGCTGATGGTCGGCATCGTGGTCGGCGGTTACTCCTCGGTCTGCCTGTCCGGCGCGATGTGGTATCTGTTCCGGACCAAGTTCGGATCCAAGAAGAAAGAAGCATAAGCGGCGCATTCGGCGTGCTTTAAGGCTGGGGCTTCCCGCATACGGGAAGCCCCTTTCTGCAACCCGGGGACGTGGCCTCTCTTGCAGCGACTTTTGGCCCGCATTTTGCAGCGGGCTTTCGCTCGTGTTCTATGGCGGCCTTTGGCTCGCTCGGATGTTTGTAGACATTTAGAGCTGCCTTGTGATGATCCTGCGTCGGAGTCCGGCTCTCGCCCATCCGCGGTTCCCCAGCGGTACTAAGGCTCCCCTGCGCACTAACGTGCTTGTATCGCCAAGTACCGGGACCGCGGAGCACCTCCGCAGGAAGCATCACGTCGGCAGCGGGAGGCAATCCTGACGCCTTGCACTCGAGGTTTATGCCGTCGGCGCGCTTTTAGCGCCTCCTCGTATCAAAACTCAAGCTCAGGGCTGAAAAAGCCTGCACCTAAAGCATTTAGTCATATGCTCGTCCGACCCGGCAGGCTATTTCTGCCGGCAGGTCGTATTATTTTAGCTTCTGGGTGCTACCATGAGTGCTCTCGCCCGACCTAACCAGCTTTTTCGGCCAATAGGTCGGACTTTGGCGGCTTCAAAGGGCTTGAAATGAGGCGCCGGGTCCGACCCAACTTGCTGTTTTCCTTCGCAGGTCGGACTTTAGCGGCTTCAAAGGGCTTGAAACGAGGTGAATGGTCCGACCCAACTTGCCTTTTATACCCTTTGGGTCGGAATCGAGCCGCGGGAGGCCTTCAAAACAAGAT
>CADBQM010000130.1 GCA_902796795.1 uncultured Eubacteriales bacterium | reverse complement strand
TTTTTATGGAACGCAGTTATATCTGTATCGACCTGAAGTCCTACTATGCTTCGGTGGAATGCGTGTACCGCGGCCTGGACCCCTTAAAGGCGGACCTGCTGGTCGCCGACCCTTCGCGTTCGGACCAGACGATCTGTCTCGCGGTATCGCCGGCGCTGAAGGCCAAGGGCGTGCCCGCGCGGCCGCGGCTTTTTGAGGCAAAGGCGAAGATCCGGGAATATGAGCTGCGGCAGAAAAAGAAGCTCGACTATATCATCGCGACGCCGCGGATGGCGGAGTATGAGCGGATCTCGGCCGAGATCTACAGGGTCTACCTGCGCTATGCGGCGGCTGAGGATATCCACATCTATTCGATCGACGAATGCTTCATCGACTGCAGCGCCTACCTGCATTTTTACCGGGAGGAAGCGGAGCGGACGCACGTCCCGGCCGCGCACGTCATGGCGATGACCATGATCCGCGACGTACTGAAAACGACCGGGATCACGGCGACCGTCGGGATCGGCAGCAACCTGTATCTCGCCAAGATCGCGATGGACATCGTCGCCAAGAAGGCGACCCCAGACCGGGACGGCGTGCGGATCGCCGAGCTGACGGAAGACAGCTATAAATTCCTGCTCTGGGACCACCGCCCGCTGACGGATTTCTGGCAGATCGGCCCCGGGAAGGCGCGGCGTCTCGAAAACGCGGCGCTCTTTACGATGGGCGATATCGCCGAGCGGAGCCAGTGGGACGAGGAATTCTTTTACCGGACGTTCGGGATCGACGGGGAAATCCTGATCGACCATGCCTGGGGGATCGAACCGGTGACGATGCGGGACATCAAAAGCTACCGGAGCGAAGGTCACAGTCTTTCGAACGGCCAGGTCCTGCCGCGGCCCTACGCCTACGGCGAGGCGCGCGTCGTCTTCCAGGAGATGGCCGAGGTCCTTTTTACGGACCTGTTCGCGAAAAACCTGGTCACGGAGCGGCTGAGCTTCTGGGTCTCCTACGACTATAAGAGCCTGGACCGTTTTCCCGGCTATGACGGTCCCTTAAGCCTGGATTTCTACGGCCGGCTGCATCCGAAGCACAGTGTGGGGACCGTGCGCCTGCAGGCGCCGACGAACCAGCTTCCCCTCGCACTTGCCCCTTTGTTAAAACAGTTCGACAGAAAGACCGACCACCGCCTTCTGTACCGCCGGCTCGGCATCGCGGCGGAAGAGGTGCGGGAAGACGGATCGGCCTGCCAGCTCAGCTTTTTTATCGATTACGAAGCCGTGCGGCGGGAGCGGCGGATCCAGGCGGCGATGCTGGACGTCCGGCGGCGCTACGGCGCGAACGCCGTTTTTAAGGGGATCGACCTCCTGGAAGGCGCGACGACGCTCGAACGGAACCGGCAGATCGGCGGGCACAAGGCCTGAAAAAGATGCGTTGCGTTTCCGGCGCGCCTATTATATATTTTATATATAAATAGATCATACGACAGGTATGAAAAGGAGTGCGGTTTGAAGAGGAAGATCCTGAGGATCCTGCTTGACGTCGGCATCGCCGCGGCGGTGCTTATTTCCTGGGGCTCGATGTTTTTCTCCCTGAAGAACGGCATACTGTTTTCGCGCGGCATTGCCAGCCTCAAATACTATACGGTCCTTTCCAACCTGCTGCTCGCGGCGGCGGCGCTCGTTTCGGCGCTCATGGAGCTTTTGAGCCTCCGGAAGGAACACAGCCTTTTTTCCCGCTTTTCCGCCGGGCTGTCCCACGCGGCGGTCAGCTCTGTCCTGCTGACCTTCCTTACGGTCCTGGTCTTCCTGGGACCGCGGCTCGGCTACGGCGCGATGTATATGGGCGCGAACCTCTGGCTGCACCTGATCCTTCCGCTCGCGGGCATGTTCGTTTTCGTCCTCTTAAACCGGCAGGCACTGGGCAAAAGATCGGACTTTACCGCGCTGATCCCGACCGGGACCTACGCCTATTTTTATATCTTCCGCCTGCTTCTCGGCGGCAGGGACATGCTGCGCTATAACGACTGGTACGGCTTCGTGACCTGGGGCTATCCCGTCGGCATCGTGATCCTGCTGCTCGTCTTTTTCATCACATTCTGGATCGCGCGGGCCGTCCGCGCGCTGAACCGGGGCATCCAGAGGAGGGAGAGCACATGGCAAGAATAACAAAGCTGACGATCCTGCATTCCAACGATTTCCACGGGGATTTTGAGTCCCGGATGCAGGACGGGGTCGAGACCGGCGGCCTGGAGCTTCTGTCCGGCTACGTCAAGAAAGTGCGCCGGGAGGAGAACGCGCTGTACGTCCTCGCCGGCGACATGTTCCGTGGTTCCATCATCGACAGCGAATACGAAGGCCTTTCCACGATCGACATGATGAACCTGCTGCATCCGGATGTGGCGACGATCGGCAACCACGAGGTGGATTACGGCGTCGCACACCTCCTGTTCCTGGAAAAGTGCGCGCGTTTTCCGATCATCAACGCGAACCTTTTCATCACGATGAACAACGCGCGGCTCTTCATGCCTTACCTGCAGCTTACCGTCGCCGGCATCCGGATCCTTTTTATCGGGATCCTGACGGAGGAGGTGCTCGCTTCGACGAAAAGCGAGAAGGTGATCGGCACTTTTATCGACGTGGAAGCCGCCGCCAGGGAAGTCCAGATCATCTGCGACAATTACCGTACGACGGAAACGCAGATGACGGTCCTTCTGACCCACATCGGCATCGAAGCGGACCGGAAGCTTGCGGAAACGCTGGACCCGGACTGCGGCGTGGACTTCATCATCGGCGGCCATTCCCATACATTCATGGACGAAGCAGAGGTCGTGAACGGGATCCCGATCGTCCAGGCGGGGACGGGCAGCGGCATCATCGGCCGCCTGGAGATCGACTACAACAACTGGCGGAAGTGCATCGCCTCCTGGCGCTGGCAGTGCATGCCGGTGAACGAGGATACGGCGGATAAGGACCCGGCGGTGAGCCAGCTGCTGGAAAGCTACAGGAACGTGACCGACGCCAAATACCGCCGCGTGATCACGAGCTTCGCCCGGAAGCTCACGCATCCATCCAGGATCCAGGAGACCGAGCTCGGCAACCTGTACGCGGACCTGCTGCAGGCGGACAGCAGCTTTGATATCATGGTCATCGGTACCGGTTCGATCCGGAAAAAGGAACTCGGCCCGGTCGTGGAGTACCAGGATATGCTGGAGAATACGCCGTTTGACGACAATCTCTGGATGCTGGAGGTCACGGGCGCCCAGTTCCGCCGTATGATCCGGCATATCTTCCGTGACGAGGCCTGGGAAGGCCATACGGAATTCTACAACTATTCGAAGGGCGTCCGGATCGTCTACCGGAAGAGCACGCATACGCTCGAGGAGCTTTCTTTCCGCGGCGAAGAGATCCGGGACGACATGCGGCTCAGGATCGCGATCCAGGATTATCACTATAAGAATTTCAGCGAATTCATGGGTGTGCCCTTTGATGAAGTGAAAAAGAACATGAAACCGCGCGTGGTCGCGATCTCGGTCAACAATATCGTCGAAGAGTGGCTTTCCACGCACGACAACCTGGATGCGCAGGTGGAAGGCCGGATCGTGATCCTGGACTGAAGGAGTTGAAAATGGACGGAAAACTGCTGGTAAAACAGCTGGACGCGCTGATCGACGAGGAAGCTAACTTCCTCCCGGTCCTGGCAAACGCGTCCGCGCTGCTGTATGATACGCTGCCTGAACTGAACTGGGCCGGCTTTTATCTCGTCAGAAACGGGGAACTGCTGCTTGGGCCGTTCCAGGGCAGGCCGGCCTGTATCCGCATCGCATACGGCAAGGGCGTCTGTGGGACCGCATGGAAGGAAGAACGCTGCCTCCGGGTGCCGGACGTCCACGCGTTCCCGGGACACATCGCCTGCGACGCGGCTTCCCGCTCCGAGATCGTCCTGCCGGTCCGCTCCGGGGGACGCATCGTCGCGGTACTGGACATCGACAGCCCGGTGAAAGAGCGCTTTACGGCGGAGGATGAGGAGGTCCTTACGGCTTTTGCCGGAACGATCGGGGAACGCGCGGTATTTCCGGAAAGCTTCTGATCCGGGAAAAGAACGGGGCATAAGACACGGAGGTGAACGTGGATTATCAGGATATCAATGCGGCGACGATCGACCGCTGGATCGAGGAAGGCTGGGAATGGGGAAAGCCGATCGATCATGAGACCTATGTGAAGGCAAAAGAGGGCATCTTTGACGTCCTCCTGACGCCCACGAAGCCCGTACCGCATGCATGGTTCGGCGAGGGCGGCCTTGCCGGAAAGAAGGTGCTCGGGCTCGCGAGCGGCGGCGGGCAGCAGATGCCGGTCTTTGCGGCGCTCGGTGCCGAATGCACCGTGCTGGATTACTCCGAACGGCAGCTCCTTTCGGAAAAGCTCGTTTCGGAAAGGGAGGGCTATCCGATCCGGATCGTCCGCGCGGACATGACTAAGCCGCTGCCGTTCGAAGGCGAAAGTTTCGACCTCATTTTCCATCCGGTCTCGAACTGCTATGTACGGGAAGTCGTCCCGATCTGGCACGAATGCTTCCGCGTCCTGAAAAAGGGCGGCATCCTGCTTTCCGGGATCGATAACAATATCAACTACCTTGTCAATGAAGACGAGACGGCGATCGTGAACGGGCTGCCCTTCGACCCGCTGGAGGACCCGGCATTGATGCAAAAGCTTAAGGAAGACGACGACGGCGTCCAGTTTTCCCATTCGCTGGAAGAACAGATCGGCGGGCAGCTCGCGGCCGGCTTTATCCTCACCGGGCTCTATGAGGATACCAACGGGGAAGGACGCCTGCACGAGATGCATATTCCGACGATGCTGGCGCTCCGGAGCGTCAAACCCTGAAAAAAGAGAGGAGCGGATACCGTCCATGAGCAGAAAAGAGTCTTCTGCACCGAAGAAAAATACGAAAAAGACAGTGAAGGAGCGTTCCGGCTTCGCGCGTTTCCTGCGCGGGCTCGGGAAGCTGTTGCTAGTGCTCCTGATTCTTCTTGTCCTGCTGGTGAGCGCCCTGTACGTGACGCCGTTCTTTGAAAAAACGGACGCGACGCAGGTCGCGGGCAGCGCGGACTGGATGGCGGACATCCCGGACGATCGCCTGCTTTCCGCGATGGTGATCCCCGGCAGCCACGATACGGCGACGCAGTACGCACAGCTTTCCTTTATCACGCGCTGCCAGGCGCTTTCCGTCGGCGACCAGCTGGCCGCGGGGACCCGGTACCTGGACGTCCGGCTCGGGGCGGACAACGGCAGGCTGAAGCTCATGCACGGCTTCACGAACTGCAAGGAAGGCCCGTATCCCTGGAGCCCGGTACTTTACCTGGACGCGGTGCTGAAGCAGTGCACGGATTTCCTTGACGCGCATCCGACGGAGTGCATCCTCTTCGCGGTGAAGCATGAGCACGGTGATGAGGACGCCCAGGAGATCGCCCGCCTCCTGGACGCCGCATTTGCCCCCTACAGCGCCTATCTCCTGGATACGGAACAGATACCGGCGCTCGGCAGCGCGCGCGGGAAGATCGTGCTTTTCAGGCGTTACGGGACCGCCGCGCTCGCGCCGAACAACGGCTTTACGGCTGAACATCCCGGCATCCCGCTGATCTGGGACGACCAGGCGGGCACGGCGTTCATCACGCCGACTTATGCGGAGAAGATGAACGGCGGCTACGCGCTGCGCGTGCAGGACCGTTATAAATATGACGTTGAGACAAAATGGGCCGCGTTCAGCGAAGGGCTCGGCGGCGGCGACCTCTGCCTGGACTTCCTGAGCACGACGGGGAAGCTGGCGTACGGCCATCCGTATTATTTCGCGAAAAAGCTGAACCGGCGCCTGGAAAGCGCTGATCTTACGAAGGCCGCGGGCGGCGCGGTCATCATCGTGGATTTCATTTCCGCGAAGACGGCGTCGAAGATCTATACAGAAAATTTCCGCTGAGGCGAAAGAAAGGAACGATATGAAAGAGATCTGTCTTGCGGGCGGCTGCTTCTGGGGGATGCAGCGCTTTATCGACCAGTTTGACGGCGTTATGAAGACCGAGACCGGCTACGCGAACGGGCCGGACAGCGCGCCGAGCTACCAGGACGTCTGCCATGACAGCGGGCATGCGGAGACGGTGCGGATCTGTTATGATGAGAACGTGATCTCCCTGAAGACACTGCTGGACCGCTATTTCCTCGTCATCGACCCGCTGAGCGTGAACAGACAGGGGCACGATACGGGGATCCAGTACCGGACCGGCGTCTATTATACGGACGAAGCGGACCTTCCGGTGATCCGGGCGCGTTTTGCGGAAGAAGAAAAGAAGCTCGGGCAGCCGCTCGCGGTGGAATGCCTGCCGCTTGAAAATTTCTTTACGGCGGAGGAATACCACCAGAAATATCTGGTGAAGAATCCCGGCGGTTACTGCCACATCCCGGAGTCCTTCATGCACCTGGAAGAAAAGGCCTGAGGCCTCGGTGTCCCCGGCCGTCTTCTTGAAATCGGCGGCCGCCTGTGTTAAGATTTCAAAAAGAAAAAGAAAGGGGAGCGCGGTGCCGGGAGACAGGCATCGCCGTATTGAAAATGAAGATCGGCATCATGTCGGATTCCCTCAGGCTGCCGCTTTACGAAAGCCTTGAAAAGAGCCGCGCCCTGGGGGCGGACGGCGTCCAGATCTATGCCGTAAGCGGCGAAATGGCGCCGGAACAGATGACGGACCGGAAGATCGAGGCGCTTAAAAAGGCGCTTTCCGATAACGGCCTTCAGGTCTCCGCACTCTGCGGCGATATGGGCGGCGGTTTTGTCGACCGTGCGGCGAACCCGGAGAAGATCCTGCGTTCGAAGCGCATCATCGACCTCGCGCTCGCGCTTGGCAGCCGCGTCGTCACGACGCATATCGGCGTCGTACCGGAAGACGTTCACAGCGATAC
>CADBQM010000129.1 GCA_902796795.1 uncultured Eubacteriales bacterium | reverse complement strand
CTTTCAGGAGGCGGAACATGATCTATACGGTAACACTGAATACCGGGCTGGACTATTTTGCCATGACCGATACCCGGGACTACGGAAAGACCAACCGGACGCACGATGAGTACGTCGTTCCCGGCGGAAAAGGGCTGAACGTATCTGTGGTGCTTTCCAGGCTCGGCCACGAGACCACCGCGTTCTCCTTCGTATCCGGCTTTACCGGCCATGAGGTGGAACGCCTGATGCAGGAAGAGAACGTTATCTGCGATTTTATCGACGTCGGCCGCGGATTTACGCGCATCAACGTCAAGCTGGTCGCGGAGGAGACGACAGAATACAACGGCAGCGGTATTTTCCTGCAGGAGGAAGAGATCGAAGCGCTGGAAGAAAAACTGGCAAAGCTGAAGGAAGAAGACGTCCTCGTCATGTCCGGCAATATCCCGAAAGGCGCCGATAAAAACATTTACCGCAGGCTGGCGGAAAAAGCCGGGGCGGGGATGGTCATCGTCGATGCGAACGGGAGTGCGCTTTTAAATGCTCTTGCCGTAAAGCCCTTCCTCATCAAGCCGAATCTCGACGAACTGGAAGAGATCCTGCACGTCAAGATCAATAACGAAGACGAACTCGTCAAGGGCGCACTTGCGCTGCAGAATATGGGCGCGCGCAACGTCCTCATCTCGCTCGGCGCGGCTGGCGCCACACTGGTCACGGAAGACGGGGAGGTCTTCTCTGCGGACGCGCCGAAGGGACAGGTCGTCAATACGGTCGGTGCCGGAGATACGATGCTCGCCGGTTTCCTGCATATGATCCTGGAGGGCGGCAGTTTTTACGACGCGCTGCAGTACAGCGTGGCTGCCGGTACGGCGACCGCATTCTCCAGCTGGCTGTCCACGAAAGGACTGATCGAAGCCCTGTATGAAGAGCAGCGGAAAGAGTAAGGAAAAAACATAAAAGAATCATCAGAAAAGGACGCCGGACGCCGAATCCGGCGTCCTTTTTTATTGTCCGGTCCATGCAGGCAGAGATCCGCCGGGCAGCCGAAGATACATGAAAAAAAGTGCCGGAAAACACTAAATATTGTGTTGACAATCGTATACGAACGTAATACAATCGTAAACAAGAATAAAGGGTTTACCGGATACAGAATAACGGAAAGAACGTTAAAGACGGAGCAGGAGAGCAGCTGCCATGAGAGTACTTGCACGGAAAAAGAGACCGGTCTTCTTCAGCCTGAATGTATTTATCCCCCTGTTTGGTATCCTGCTGCTGTTTTATATGCGGCACGCAGAGTTTTTTGTACGCCTGCTTTACGGACAGCCTGCCGGCTCGCCGCTCCGGCTTGCCCTGGAGTACGGTATCGACCTGCTGTTCGGCTACGGCGCGGCGGTCTTTTTCGCCGGACGTTTACTGCGGCACCGGAAGGAACTGCGCCATACGCTGGGGCTGTGTCTTCTTCTGGAAGTCCTTGCGGAGATCTTCCGCACCGCATTCATCGTGAATGCCGCGGCATTTCCGCTGCATCTCTTTGTCTCCTTTGCCGGGAGCCTGATCGCATTTACGGTCGTCCTGCTGCACGAAAAGGCGATCTTCTGAGCCTGGAATAATTAAGATCCGCCTTTGCACCTACTTCGGTGCAGGGGCATTTTTATTGCATTTTTATTGATGTAATTTGTTTTATCTTTATATTTATTATTGTAATTGAACCTATATATTGTTATAATTCTACTAAAATCTTGCTCGTTATTTTTTTACCAAACCATGTGTCTGCTGCCGGACGGAGCCAAAGCCCCTGCCTGTGTCGCTGAAGAATCAAGTTTTTGCTGGAGTTTCATATGGATTCATCCGAGATCAAAAGAGATATGCGTGATTTCCAGGATTCCGTCCTGCGCTTAAGCAGCGGGATCGGGAATGCATCCGTGCTCTGGCGCGATCCGCAGTTCCAGGCGCTCAGCCGCTCGGTCAGCGGCGTCGCCATCCAGTCACGGGACCTGCTTGCGGCAGGGGACCGCTGTGTGAATGCCATCGAGCGTTTCCAGCGGATATCGGAAGAATCGTACTAGGAGGGGGCAGATGATCACAGACGTTTCGATTGAAGCCCTCCGGCAGGTACGCGGAGTCTTAAGCCAGTTCCAGACCGAGATCCAGGGGACCGGCTACCGGGCCAGGCAGCGTTCGGACGCCCTGGAATCCGAAGGCAGGAACGAAGTAAAAAAGACGGAGAGCGCCGTCGCCGCCGTTGAAAAAAAGCTCGAGGACCTGGAAGCGGATAAGAGCCGCACGGAAGCGAGGATCCGGGAACTGACGGCAAAGCAGAACCGGCTGGAAGCGGAGATCCCGCGGACAAAGACCGAGATCGCGAACGCGGAGCGCCGGGTCGACGCCCTGGACAACCAGCTTACGGAACTCGACTACCAGCTGAAGGACGCGGAAGACACAGACACCAAGGACGCGATCCGCGAGCGTTATTACGAAGTGCAGGCGGAGCGGAGCAAGGCATCCGATAACGTCGGCCGGCTGAAAAACGAGCTGGACCGCCTGGAGAGCGAAGAGTTCGAGAACAAACGTCAGCTTGGTACCGCCAAAGCGGAACGAGACCGGATCGAAGGCGAGATCGAGACCGAACAGAAGCGGCTGAACAATCTGAAGAGCAAGCTGCAGCGGCAGAAAAACGCACTCTCACAGCTCACGAACGAGCTCCACGAGTACGTGAATGCCGCGCAGCGTTTTGAATACAGTTCCGCCGGGCAGACCGAGCAGAACCGGAACGCGGTGGACCAGTGCATCACCAGCATTGAAATGTATCTGGATACAGATCTTTGACACAGTAAGGATTTTTTAGGACAGAGGAGGATCAGGAATGGCAGGCGGTGTATCCGTAACACAAGAGGCGGTTAAAGGCGGCATCAGCTGCTGCAATACGTCCATTCAGGAACTGGGCTCGGCCTCGAAAAAACTGACGCGGGATTATCAGACGGCAGGCAGCGGCGGATGGTCCGATGAAAAATACCGTGCGCTCGGCGATATCGTAAACGATTGCTGCACGGCGCTGAACAAGCCGATCAAGGATCTCGAAAGCTGCAAACAGAAGCTTGATGAGCTGCTGAAGGCGATCCAGGCATACGAAGGCGTCGGAATTTAAGGAGGGGGATCATGGCAGTAAAAGCTTCCGCGGAAACGATCCGCAATATGAGCAAAGAGATCAGAGGCACCATCAGCGATATCCAGCGGATCAGCGCCGGGATCAAGAGCGGCATCAATCAGACCGCCGACTGGAACGACGCGCAGTCCCAGCAGTTCAAGACGCTGATGGGCGATATCGCACGGCTCACCGAAGCGCCGGTCCAGACGCTGACCGCCGCGCTGCCGAAGCTGGAAAAACTTGCGCAGGCGCTGGACCAGTACAGCCGCGTACGGTTTTAATGAGGACCTGACGGCAGAGCGGGAAACGCCTCTGCCGCGGATATAAAAAACAGTACCCCGGGACAGCATGGCCTGTTCCGACGGACGGCTAT
>CADBQM010000128.1 GCA_902796795.1 uncultured Eubacteriales bacterium | reverse complement strand
TGCCGACGTGATGTTTCCTGCGGAGGTGCTCCGCGGTCCCGGTACTTGGCGAAGCGAGCCCAAAGGGCGATGATGAGCCTTAGTACCACTGGGGAACCGCGTAAGTCCGGCGGCCGGCGAACGCAGGTTGCTTTGTCAAGGAGGCGCTAAAAGCACGCCGACGGACAAACAACCGAGCGAGCGAAAGGCCGCCGTAAAAACGCGGGCGAGAGCCGGACTCCGACGCAGGATCATCACGAGGCAGCATCAAGGCTTGCGGGCAGCGCCCCCTCTACTCGTTCAGGTAGACCGACAGTTCCCGGATCTTGTCGCGCAGTTCCATAGCGGCCTCGAAGTTGAGTTCCGCCGCCGCCTTCTTCATCTGCTTCTCCATCGTGTTCAGCAGCTTTTCCAGTTCCCGGCGGTTCATGGATTCCGGATCTTTTTCCAGCTTCTGGCCGGCGGTCTCCGCCGCCTTGGAGATGGAGATCAGGTCGCGGACGGCCTTTTTGATCGTGGTCGGCGTAATGCCGTGTTCTTTGTTGTAGGCTTCCTGGATCTCGCGCCGGCGGTTGGTCTCGCTGATGGCGTTCGCCATCGAATCGGTCATCATGTCCGCATACATGACGACGTGCCCCTGCGCATTGCGGGCCGCGCGCCCGACGGTCTGGATCAGCGAGGTCTCGGAACGCAGGAAGCCTTCCTTGTCCGCGTCGATGATCGCCACGAGGGCGATCTCCGGAATGTCCAGGCCTTCGCGGAGCAGGTTGATGCCCACGAGGACGTCAAAGACGTCGAGACGCATGTCGCGGATGATCTCCGCGCGTTCCAGCGTGTCGATGTCTGAGTGAAGATAACGGACACGGATCCCGGCCGCCGCCAGGTATTCGGTCAGGTCCTCTGCCATCCGCTTCGTCAGCGTCGTTACGAGGACCTTGTTGTGTTCTGAAGTGGTCTTCCGGATCTCAGCGATCAGATCGTCGATCTGGCCGCGGACCGGACGGACGTCGATCTTCGGATCGAGCAGGCCGGTCGGCCGGATCACCTGCTCGGCACGCAGAAGCTCATGCGCTTCTTCGTAAGGGCCGGGAGTTGCGGAAACAAACAAAAGCTGGTCGATATGTCCTTCAAACTCCTCGAAGGAAAGCGGACGGTTGTCCATGGCGGAAGGCAGTCGGAAGCCGTACTCCACGAGCGTCTGCTTGCGCTTCAGGTTGCCGTTGAACATCCCGTTCAGCTGCGGGATCGTCATATGGCTCTCATCCACGATGATCAGGAAATCCTCGGGGAAATAGTCGATCAGGGTATAAGGCGGCGCGCCGGCGGGCAGGCCCGTCAGGAAACGCGTGTAGTTCTCGATCCCGGAGCAGAAACCGGTCTCCCGCATCATCTCGATGTCAAAGGCCGTGCGTTCCTGCAGCCGCTGGGCTTCCACAAGCTTGTCCTCGTGGCGGAAATAATCGACGCGCTCCTTCAGTTCCTTTTCGATCTCCTTTGTCGCGTCCATCAGCTTCTGATGCTCCACAACGTAGTTGGAGGTCGGGAAGAAGGCGGCGTGCGTCAGGTAATTCAGCACTTCGCCGGTCAGCGGGTCAAATTCGGAGATGCGGTCGATCTCGTCGCCGAAGAATTCGACGCGGATGGCCTTGTCGCCCCACTCTGCCGGGAAGACTTCCACGACGTCGCCGCGGACCCGGAAGGTCCCGCGCTTGAATTCCATCTGAGCCCGCTCGTACTGGTTGTTCACGAGCGCGCGGATGACCTCGTCCCGGTCCTTCTGCATGCCCGGACGGAGCGAGACCACCATGTTTTTGTAATCGACGGGGCTGCCGAGACCATAGATGCAGGAGACCGAAGCCACGATCACCACGTCCCGCCGCTCTGCGAGCGACATCGTCGCGGAAAGGCGGAGCTTGTCGATCTCATCATTGATGGAAGAGTCTTTTTCGATATAGGTGTCCGTCGAAGGGATATACGCCTCCGGCTGATAATAATCGTAATAGGAAACGAAGTATTCGACCGCGTTCTCCGGGAAGAACTCCTTCATTTCCGAATACAGCTGGCCGGCCAGGGTCTTGTTGTGCGAGATGATCAGCGTCGGCTTGTTGAGCGCCGCGATCACGTTGGCCATCGTGAAGGTCTTGCCGGAGCCGGTCACACCGAGCAGCGTCTCGAACTGATTGCCGGCGCGAAAACCGTCCACAAGCTCCTTGATGGCCTGCGGCTGGTCCCCGGTGGGCTGATATTCACTGTGCAGAACAAAATGATCCATAAATGGCTGCCTGTTATTGCATCTTCTTTTTCAGTTCTTCGATCGCAGCGTCCAGCTGTTCATCCGCCTCGTTGTCCAGGTCGTCCTCGACGTAGACGTCCGGCTCGATCCCGATCCCGTGGATGCAGACGCCCTTCGGCGTAAAGTAGCGGGAGGTCGTCACCTTGACGGCGCTGCCGTCACCGAGTTCCAGGATCACCTGGACGATGCCCTTGCCGAAAGTCGTGGTCCCGACGATCGTAGCCGCCTCATAATCCTTCAGCGCGCCGGTAAAGATCTCGGACGCACTCGCGGAGTATTCGTTCACGAGCACCACCATCGGCACGTCGAGCACGGAAGCTGCGTCGGACTTATAATCCTTCCGCTTCCCGTTCTTATCCTCCGTGTAGGTGACGATCCCTTCCGGCAGCAGCCGGTCGAGGATCCTGGTCACGGAAGAAAGCAG
>CADBQM010000127.1 GCA_902796795.1 uncultured Eubacteriales bacterium | reverse complement strand
GTGATTCTTTTTCCTGCGATCGACTTATATGAAGGAAAAGCCGTACGCCTCCTGCGCGGGGCTTACGAGCAGCTGACGGTCTACAGTAAGAAGCCCTGGGAGGTCGCCGTCCGTTTCTTTGACACGGGCGCGGACCACCTGCACCTCGTGGACCTTGCGGCGGCCCGGGACGGCGGCTCGCCGAATGAAGAAACGGTTTACCGGATCCTGGCGGCGCTGAAGGCGCGGGCGGAAGAGACCGGAAGACCGGTCATGTTCACGGAACTCGGCGGCGGGATCCGGGATATCGAAACGGCGGAAAAATACTTAAACGCCGGGATCTCCCGCGTGATCCTCGGGACCGCGGCGGTGACGGATGAAGCCTTTTTAAGAGAGAGCGTCGCCCGCTTCGGGGAAAAGATCGCGGTCTCCGCGGACTTGAAAGACGGTTACGTCGCGATCAAAGGCTGGACGGAGAAGAGCGCGCTCACGGCTGAAGCCTTTTTTGAAAAACTGACGGACGTCGGCGTAAAGACGCTGATCTGCACCGATATCAGCAAAGACGGCGCGATGGAAGGGACCGCGATCCCGCTCTATGAGACCATCCGCGCACGGTACGGGATCGACCTCATCGCGTCCGGCGGAGTTTCCACCCTGGATGACGTGCGGCGCTTAAAGGCGCTCGGCGTCCATGGCGCGATCATCGGGAAGGCCCTGTATACGGGCGATATCCGGCTCGAAGAAGCACTGGAGGCGGCAATATGATCACGAAACGCATCATCCCCTGCCTGGACGTGCGGAACGGCCGGGTCGTCAAGGGGGTCAATTTTGAAGGACTGCGCGACGTCGCCGATCCGGCGGAACTCGCGAAGTATTACTCCGCCGCCGGTGCGGACGAGCTCGTTTTCTACGATATCACGGCTTCCGCGGAAGGACGGGCGCTCTTTACGGACGTCCTCAGGCGCACGGCTTCGGAAGTCTTCATCCCGCTGACCGTGGGCGGCGGAATCAATTCGGTCGACGATTTTGACCGCGTCCTGAAATGCGGCGCGGACAAAGTGAGCGTGAACTCCGGCGCGATCCGGAACCCGGCGCTGATCAGGGAAGCGGCGCTCCGCTACGGCAGCCAGTGCGTGGTGCTTTCCGTAGATATCAAGCGGGTGGACGGGGAGTTCCGTGTCTTTGCGCGCGGCGGCCGCGACGACACCGGGATCGAAGCGATCTCCTGGATCAAACGGGGCGTCGAGAACGGCGCCGGCGAGATCGTCGTCAATTCCATCGACACCGACGGCGTGAAGCAGGGCTTTGATACGGAGATGCTCCGCGCGGTGCTGGACGTCGTCCGCGTGCCCGTGATCGCTTCGGGCGGCGCGGGATCGATCGGCGATTTCATCCGGCTGTTTAAAGAAGTGCCGGACATCGACGCGGGACTCGCGGCTTCGGTCTTCCATTTCGGCGAAGTGAAGATCGAAGACCTGAAAAAAGAGATGAGGAAGAACGGGATCCCGGCAAGGATCCTGGAAGTATAGATCAGCGGTCCGTGCGGCTGCGGACAGAAAGGACAAGCATGGTCGATTTAAGTGAACTCAAATATGACGACAGAGGCCTGATCCCTGCGATCGTGATCGATTCCGTAACGAAAAAGGTCCTGATGATGGCTTATATGAACGAGGAGAGCCTGAAGATCTCGATCGAAAAGGAACTCTGCTGCTTCTACAGCCGTTCCCGCAAAACGCTCTGGCTGAAGGGCGAGACCAGCGGCAATTTCCAGCACATCGTCTCGATCACTGCGGACTGCGACCGGGATACGCTGCTCATCGCCGTGGAACCGGACGGTCCGGCCTGCCACCTGGGAACGACGAGCTGTTTTGAATACCCGGTCTGGTATTCGGAGGAACGCAGCGAATTCTCCTTGGAAGCCCTGATGGAGCTCATCAAAGGGCGGAAGACCGATCCAAAGGAAGGCTCCTACACCACTTATCTTTTCAACAAGGGCCTCGACAAGATCCTGAAAAAAGTCGGCGAAGAGTCGACCGAGGTCATCATCGCCGCGAAAGCGGAGGATAAAAAAGAGACGATCTACGAGATTGCCGACCTCACCTACCACTTGCTGGTCCTGATGGCGGAAGCGGGCATCAGCGTGGAAGAAGTACAGAAAGAACTCGCCTCCCGCCACGTGATCGACCATAAAGTAAAGCAGGAGAAGATGACCTGATGAAAAAAGGCTCAGAACCGTCAGAAAACAGGGCGGCATTCCCGCGGATCGACCTGCATACGCACTCGGTCTTCTGCGACGGGAAAAATACACCGGAAGAGATGGTCAGAGCCGCGATCGAACGCCGGATGGAAGTGATCGGCATCTGCGTCCACAGCCATACGCCGCACGACGAAAGCTACTGCGCATCGCTTGCCGGCATGCGGGACTTCCTTACGGAAATGCGGCGGCTGAAAGAAAAGTATGCGGGCCGGATCCGGGTGCTCGCCGGCGCGGAACAGGATCTCTTCTCGGATGCGGACATCTCGGACTTCGATTATGCGATCGGATCGGTGCACTACCTGAAGCTGGGCGGCACGTATTATGAGGTCGACCATTCGGCAGATTATTTCAGGGAAACGGTGGAAAAACGCTTCGGCGGCGATTATAATGCTTTTGCGGAGCAGTATTTTGAAGAAGTTTCGACGGTCCTTGCGGTGACGAAGGCGGACGTCGTCGGCCACCTGGACCTTCTGACCATATTCAACGAAGGCGGGAAGCTTTTTGACGAGGGCGACCCGCGTTACCTGAAGGCCGCAAAGGCCTGTATCGACCGGCTGATCCCGTACGGGAAGCCCTTCGAGATCAATACCGGGGCGATGCACCGCGGTTACCGTACGGGACCATATCCTTCGCCCGCGCTCCGCAGCTATATCCGTGAAAAGGGCGGCTGTTTCCTATTAAGCAGCGACGCACACTCGGCGGACCGGCTGATGTACGGGTTTGAAGCCTTTCAGGAAGCGGCGGACGAAGCGGCGTACGGCTGGCTGGACGGATGGAATTAAGAAAGCAGGAGTGTTTCCGCTCAGCTGCGGAAAGAAAGGAAGCGAGATGAACAAAAGGATCCAGGCACTGAAGGAAAAGATGGATGCCGGCAAACTCGTGAAAGGCATCTTTATCAACATGGCAGACCCGGTGGTCTCGGAGATGGCCGGCTTTGCGGGCTATGATTTTGTCTGGCTTGACGCAGAGCACGGACCGCTTGGCCGCCAGGAGATCCTGCACCACGTCATGGCGGCGCAGGGCAGCGGCGCGGCGGCGATCCTCCGGGTCCCGGGCGTGGACCGCACG
>CADBQM010000126.1 GCA_902796795.1 uncultured Eubacteriales bacterium | reverse complement strand
CGCGCACCTTCAAGGAACACTGCGGGATGTCGCCGGTCGCCTACGTCAAATCCGTCGCTGCCGAAGCGGAAGAAGACTGAGGCGGGCGGAAGCTCCTGATCCGGCGGCGCGCGGCGCGCCGGTCTCCTTTATAAAACGGCTCACTTTCCGAGTCTTTCCATGACGCTCCTCTGCGTACAGCATAAGGAGCGTCTTTTTTGCGCGCGTCATACCGACGTAAAAGAGCCGACGTTCCTCCTCCAGCGCATCCTCCCCGTCCGCTGAACGAAGATGCGGCAGATTGCCCTCGTTCAGTCCGGGGATAAAGACGGTATCGAATTCCAGCCCCTTGGCCGCATGCAGCGTGAGGATGCGGAGTACGGGCACGGCATCCGGTGCAGCGGATGATGTGGCGGCAGCCGCGGCTGCCCCTGCGCCGGTTCCTTCGCCGCCGCGTTCCTCTCCCGCCGCCCTTTCCGCCGCGATATGGCGGAACCAGGCCTCCGCGGTCCGGAAGGGTTCCGCGGACCGGACCAGCAGGTCGAGCTTCTTCAGGCATGCTTCCGCGTCTTTTTCCGTCCGGGTCTCCCGAAGATATGCGTCCGTCTTCAGGGGACCACGCACGTAGCGGAGCATCGCGGCAGGGTCCTTCAGCTGCTTCAGGGCCGCGATCGCCTGTTCGAGCGCTTTCGCACTGAGGTACAGCTGCTTCCGGCCGCGTTTCCGGAAGCGTTTTATCATCCCCGAAAGGCTGCCGGCGAGCAGCAATTCCTCCCGCGGCAGGGCACGCGGCGGAAAGTTCAGGACCCGCAGCAGCGCACGCTTTCGCTCCTGCCCTGCGGCGAGGCTCAGATACGCATAATAAGGCAGAAACAGCGGGTCTGCATAGAAATCCTCCTGCTTCCCGGCAAGCACGCAGGCGATCCCCTCGCCCTTCAGTGCTCTGCCCGCCCGAGCCGCTTCCTCATTCGTCCGGACAAGGACGGCTGCCGTTTCGTCCGACGGCCGGTCTTTCAGGAACGCGGCGATCCGCCGGTATTCGTCTGCTTCGTCGCTGCAGCAGAGGACTTCCGCCCGCCCGGGATCCGCGGACGCGGAGACGAGCGCCTTCTGAAAGCGCGCGCGGTTGTGGCCGATGAGCTTCAATGAATGCGCCACGATCGCGCTGCCCGAGCGGTAATTCCGGTTCAGGAGCAGGATGCGGGCCGACGGGTGATCCCGGCGGAAATTCAGCATCACGCCTGCGTCGGCACCGCGGAAGGCATAGATGCTCTGGTCGTCGTCGCCGACCGCGAAAAGGTCGTTTTTCGGCGCGGCAAGGAGCAGAAGGAGCTGGTACTGGAGCGGGCTCACGTCCTGGAATTCATCGACCAGGAGGAAGCGGTAACGCCTCCGGAGGGCGGCCAGCACAGCAGCATTTTCCTGAAGCAGGCGCAGGGTCCTCAGCAGGATGTCGTCGTAATCGAGAAGGCCCCGTTCCCGCTTTTTTTCTTCGTAGCGTGCCTGAAGGAAAGGATACAGGGGCGGGACCGTCCCACGCCCGGCTTCCGTTTTACGGCCGTCCTTTTCCGCCTTATTCAGGCTGAACCAGCCGAAGATCCGTTCTTCGATCCCGGCCTCTTCCGCGAGCGCCGGCGCGTACCGGTACAACAGTTCGCGGATCAGCTGCCGCCGCTCCCGTTCCCGGATGAGCCGCGGTCTTTCCCCGGAAAGATGCCTGGTCAGGACCCGGTAGAAAAAGGCGTGGAAGGTGGAGAACATCACCTCCGCCGGCTCCAGCTTCCGGAAGCGCTCCCGCATCTCCGCCGCCGCCTGGCGCGTAAAGGTCAGGACAAGGATGTTTTCCGCCGGCACCTTTTTCTTCCTGATCAGGAACAGCGTCCGGGCCGTGATGACCGTCGTCTTCCCGGAGCCCGGCCCGGCGAGCACCATGCAAGGGCCCCGGTAAAAGGAAGCCGCCGCCCGCTGCATGGGATCCAGCCGCCTGAAGAGCCGTTCCGTCTGATCTTCCGTCCTGTTCATTCCGGCCGCCTTTCTTTGTATCTCTTTTTGTGCGGGTTCCCGAAAACGGCTTCAGCGCTGCGGGGAACCGCAGCGCTGAAGCGTCTTTCATATTTCGGAGCCATTGCCCCGTTTTATTATTCTCTTTATGCCTGCGGCTGGTCCTCAAGCGCGGCCGTAAGCTTTTCGACCGCGGCGCGGATCCTTGCAAGGCTCTCCTCTTTCCCGAGCACCTCCATGAGCTCCGTGGCGCCGCCCGGCGTCATCTGCAGGCCGGAGACCGCGGTCCGGATCGGCCAGAGCACGTAACCGCTCTTGTATCCCTTGTCCGCAATGAACGCCGTGAGCCGCTCATAGAGCGCGCCGTTTGCATAGTCTTCCTGCGCCTCCAGCACCGGAAGGACCTCTTTCAGCACCGCGAGCGCGCTTTCAACGCTCGTCTTCATCTTCTTGTGCGCGTACATGGAGACGTCGTATTCCGGGACCGCTTCAAAGAACGCAGCCTTCTCCGGGATCTCGGTAAAGACCTCGATGCGCGTCTTCAGCATCATCGCGATCTTTTCAAGATCCACGTCCTTTGTGACGGCCTGCTTCAGGTACGGCAGCGCGTGCTCAAGATACTTTTGATCGTCCATGCGCTTGATATATTCGCCGTTCATCCATTTCAGCTTCTGGTAGTCAAAGACCGCCGGCGATTTGCTGATATGATGATAATCGAATTTGCGGATCAGCTCGTCGAGGGACATGATCTCCTGGTTGTCCTCCGGGCTCCAGCCGAGCAGCGCGACGAAATTGACGACGGCTTCCGTCAGGAAGCCCTGGTCCAGCAGGTCCTCAAAGGAGGAATGGCCGCTCCGTTTGGACAGCTTTTTGTGCTCCTCATCAGTGATCAGCGGGCAGTGCACATAGGTCGGGACTTCCCAGCCGAAGGCGTCATAAAGACGGTTGTACTTCGGTGAAGATGAAAGATACTCATTGCCGCGGACCACGTGCGTGATCCCCATCAGGTGGTCGTCGACCACGTTCGCGAAATTATAGGTCGGGTACCCGTCGGACTTGATCAGGATCATGTCGTCGAGCTCGCTGTTTTCGACTGTGATATCGCCGTAGATCTCATCGTGGAAGGTCGTCGTCCCTTCCGTCGGATTGTTCTGGCGGATGACGAAGGGCTTGCCGGCCGCGAGGTTTGCCTCGACCTCTTCTTTGGAAAGATGCAGGCAGTGCTTGTCGTAGACGTGGATCTCCTTGCCGTCCTCGCCGACCGCGGTCCTGAGCGAATCCAGGCGCTCCTTATCGCAGAAACAATAATAGGCCTCGCCCCGCTCGATCAGCTTTTTGGCATATTCCATGTAGATGCCCTCGGCCATGCGCTCGGACTGGACGTAAGGGCCGCAGCCGCCGTCCTTGTCCGGGCCTTCGTCGTGCGTGAGGCCGGTCTTTTCCAGCGTGCGGTAGATGATGTCGAGCGCGCCTTCAAAATAGCGTTCCCGGTCCGTATCCTCGATCCGGAGGATAAAATCGCCCCCCTCATGGCGGGCGATCAAAAACTCATATAATGCGGTCCTCAGGTTGCCGACGTGCATGCGCCCGGTCGGGCTGGGGGCGAAACGTGTTCTGATCTTCTGCATGTAAGACTCCTTTTATTCTTCCTTATTCTCCGGACGGGCTTCTTCTATCGTGCTCTCCGTAGCTTCTTCTGCCGTGCTTTCCGCTTCCGCCGCGGCTTCATTGACCGCGTTCTCCGCTTCTGCCGCGGCTTCGCTCTCACGGACGCTCTGCAGCCCCGCGCCGGCGTTCTCTAAGAGTTCCTCTTCCGGGATCTCCCAGGCGTCGGGATCCTTCTCCGGTTCATCGCCGCGGGCCGCCTGGATGTAAGGCTTGAACACGTGGTTCAGGATGAAGGAATTCAGATAAACGACCAGGCCGTAGCCAAAGAGCAGCAGCGGCAGGAAATTCGTGAAGATGATGACCACGTACGGCGCCGCCAGGATGATGAGCATGGAGATCGTCCAGCCGATATGACGGATGGACAGGAAGAAGGCGTTCCGGATCAGCTTCGGCACCGGCGTATCAAAACGCGCCAGCAGCGGAAATGCGTACAGGAAAACAAAAAGATAGATGACCGCCATCAGGATCGACGCGCCGCGCATCATATAGTAGAGCGTGGTCGGCGGAGCGATGACAAAATAGAAATACAGCGAAAAGCCGATCAGGCCGCCGAGGATCAGAAAGATCAGCCCCAGCGCGATGCCCGGCTTAAAATTCAGCTTGAAGGAACGGAAGAAGGCTTTGACGTAGTGCGGGTCCTCGTCCGCGACGTCCTTCATCAGCGCATAATGCAGCGCCGCCGTGCTCGCCCCGAAGGTAATGATCGGCAGGCTGCAGACGAACCAGAGAAAGTGCAGGACGACGACGTCGACGAGCCTTCCCACGAAGGTCCATACCGGGTTGTTCAGATCGAATATTTTAGACATAACAGGCCTCCAGTCCCAGATAGTATACTCTGAAGCGACCGCAAAATCAAGGCGCAGGGCCGCGGGAAGCCGCGGTTTAACAGAAATTTCACAGGCGCGCAGGTTTCCTTTGCCCTGTGGCTGTGCTACAATAAAAACAGCAAAAAACCGCCCTTTGATCCGGGCGGCTGTAATAAAGGAAGGTACTATGGCAAAAATATACGGGGACGAAAAAGGCGACAAGGCCCAGTGGGCAAAACTAAAGGGCGCGCCGCTGAAAGATAAAGTCGAATTCTTCTTCACCTATTACTGGGTCCACACGCTGGCGGTCGTCATCGGCCTCATTTTCGTGATCTCCATCACGACCAGCATCATCCGGAACAGCAAGCCGGTCGTGATCTCGGCGGAATTCCAGGGGACGGTCATGCGGGAGGACGCGGGGGAAGATCTCCACGCGGTGCTTGCGGACCGCCTCGGCCTGAACATGAGGAAAACGCGGATCGACATCACGTCTTCCGTCTTCGATACCGCCAATTATGAACAGCGTTCCGCCCAGACGCAAAAGACCTTTGCCCGGCTCGCGACCGGCGATATGGACATCCTGGGCGCGGCGGAGCCGACCTTCCAGATGTACATGGATCCCACGGACATCGGCGGCTGTGCCTTCGCGGACCTTCGCGAGATCCTGGATGAGAAGACCGTCTCCGTGCTGGAAAGCGAAGGCCGGCTCGTCTATTTTGAGATGGACGACGGCACCCGCTTCCCCTATCTGATCAAAACGGATGATTCTTATTTTTATGAATTCTTCGGCTTCATCCTGGAAGACTACTACATCGGCTGCTGCGTCACGTCGCAGCACCAGGACGCCATCCGGGAGGCGATCTCCTATCTGATGATCGAGAACTGATCACCGCCGCGCGTCTGCCGGCACCAAAGCGGCTCGCCCGCAGCATACAAAAAAACAGCCCCGTGCGGGGCTGTTTTTCTTATCTTCAGGATCGATATCAGTACCGGTACATCAGGATCATCCCGCACTCCGGCTGCAGATGGAGCGGCAGCATCCCGTCCGAGACCTTCCATTCCAGCACGCCGATGTTGTAACCGTAGGCGGCGGTCTCCATGACGCGCTTCATCATGGCCCCGTCCGGGATATCCAGCTGCCAGACCGGTACATAGACCGTCCGCTCCTGGCGGGACTGGTTGATCACGATGACGGCCGCCATCGACTCGTCAAAACGGCCGTAGGAAACGATCCCATCTTCCCCGATCAGCGGCTTAAAGGAGCCGTGGCGCAGGCAGGAGGAGCGTTTGTAGAGATGGATCAGGTCCTTATGGAAACTGATGAGGTCCCAGTTCTCCCGGCCCCAGGGGAAGGTCCTGCGGTTGTCCGGATCGGTCCAGCCCGGGGTCCCGGATTCGTCGCCGTAGTAGAGTGCCGGCGCGCCGGGAAGCGAGAACTGCATCAGGACACCGAGACGGAACAGCGGAAACGAAACACCCTCTTCCGCCGCTCTGGAGCCTGCGGTCTCCAGCCGTCCGACACGGCTGTTCGTGCGGGTCAGGAAGCGGGAATGATCGTGATTGGAGAGCTGGTTGATCGACGCGGAAAGCGCCTGGTGCGGGAGCCGGCTCATCGCCTGCATCAGCCGCATAAAGAACAGCCGGCCGTTTCCGTGCAGCGCGCCGTCATATTCGTCGCTGTGCTTTTCCATTCCGGTCAGGAAAAAGCTTACCGGTTCCATGAACGCGTCGTAATTCATGACCGCGTCCCATTCCTCCCCGTTCAGCCAGGGTTCGGCATCGCCGTAATGCTCCGCCAGGATCAGCGCGTCCGGATTCTCTTCCTTGACCGCCTTGCGGAAGCGCTGCCAGAAGCGGTGGTTAAAGCGGTCCGAAGTCCCGAGGTCCGCCGCAACGTCGAGCCGCCAGCCGTCCGCCCCGTAAGGGGGAGAGATCCACTTGGCGGCAACTTCCATGATCTCCCGGCAGAGTTCCTCGGAATGTTCGTAATTCAGTTTCGGCAGCGT
>CADBQM010000125.1 GCA_902796795.1 uncultured Eubacteriales bacterium | reverse complement strand
CGCCGCCTTTACGGAACTCGGCAGGCAGTACCGGGCGATCAGCCTCGCCGAAGCGCTCCCGGCGCAGATCCTGGAGCATCAGGAGGCCTATTCCGCCGATAATCTTTTTGAGACCGCGCTTTACCTCGTCCGTTATTCGAAGGACCGGGAAGCAGTCAAATTCGGGCTCTCCATGCTGGGCGTATTCGTGATGGACGTGGAGGCGCAGAAGGACGTGGTCCGCACGCTCGGGCTCTCCGATGAATTCACGCTTTTCGCGGTCTGGAACATGATGAACTGGGAAGACCCGGCGGAGGAGATCTTCCGGCTCTGCAAAAAGGTCCACGGCTGGGGGCGGATCCACGCGCTCGAACGGCTGGACCCGGTGACGGAAGAGATTCGGGACTGGATCCTGAAGGAGGGTGTTCAGAACGACGTCATGGCCGCCTATTCCGCATATACGGCCTGGGAAAAGGCCGGGGTGCGGGAACGGCTTTACGGTCCGCTTAAGCGTGAAGACTATGCGGCGATCGGCCGGATCTTCCAGGCGCTCCTCGACGAAGGACCGGTACGCGGCATCTCTCTCATCGAAAACGCCGAAGAATGCATTCACCAATACATCCGGCGGGCGGACGAGTTCCTGCTCGGGGACGAAGAAGCCGAAGTGATCGAAGAACTGAAAGAATGGCTGGAAGGGGAAGCCGGGCGTTACCATGATCATTAACAGCGTTGTCATCGACTGGGACGAGGTCCCGGAATACAGCTACGTGCGGCGGATCCCGGCGATCGCAGGGGTCGAGCAGCTGGACTTCCATGCGCCGGTCACCTTCTTTGTGGGCGAGAATGGCAGCGGGAAGTCGACGCTCCTGGAGGCGATCGCCGTCGCCTATGGTTTCAATCCGGAAGGCGGGACACGGAATTACAGCTTTTCCACACGTGACACGCACTCGGACCTCTACGAGGCGATCCGCCTGTACCGGGGGCCGGCGCGTTCCAAATGGGGCTATTTCCTGCGCGCGGAGAGCTTTTATAACGTGGCGACCAAGGAAGAAGAGTACGGGCGGGAACTGGGCGGAAGGCCCCGGTTCTACCATGAAAAATCGCACGGGGAGAGTTTCCTTGCGGTGGCGCAGGACAGTTTCCGGCCGGGTGGCCTGTACCTGCTGGACGAGCCCGAAGCGGCCCTTTCGCCGCAGCGGCAGCTGACGCTCCTGATGGAGATCGACCGCTGTGCAAAGGCGGGCGCGCAATTCCTGATCGTTTCACATTCACCGATCCTGCTCGCACTCCCGGGCGCGGAGATCCTGAGTTTTGACGACGGGCCCCTCCATCCGGTGGGCTACGAGGACACGGAAAGTTACCAGATCATCTCCCTCTTCATCAATAACCGCGAGGCGATGCTGAAGCGGCTGCTCCGGGACGAGGAAGAGGCGGAGGAAGACGAGGAAGTATAAAGAAAGGGGAAGACCATGAAGCAAAACCTGAGGATCCTGTTTATCGGGAACAGCCACACCTATTATAATGACATGCCTTCGATGGTGAAGGGGCTTGCGGAGGAGGCCGGCTTTTCCTGCGAGGTCGTGATGATCGCGCACGGCGGCTGGTTCTTAAAGCAGCACGTGAAGGAGCCGGACGTCCGCTTCAACATCCGGTTCGGGAATTACGATTACGTGGTGCTCCAGGAGCACGCGCATCCCTTCGGGCCGGCGGAAGATCTTTACGAAGCGGCAAAAACGCTGACGGAGTGGATCCGGGAAGCGGGCAGCAAGGCCGTGATCTACGAGACCTGGGCGCCCAAGGACGACCCGGGCATGCAGAAGATCATGACCGAAGCGCATCACAAGACCGCGGAAGATAACGGCGCACTGCTGGCGCCGGTCGGTGAGAACTGGGAAGCGGAGCGCGCTGCACATCCGGAGACGGAGCTCTTCTTTACGGACGGGCGGCATGCGTCACCGGCGGGCTCCATGTTCGCGGCCGGGCACATCTTCAGGACGATCCTGAAGGACCTGAACGGAGGAGAATAAGAAGACACGTGTGAAGACCGGCCGTTTTTCCGGAACTGAATGGGAGGAGGAAGAATGAAAAAAGCACCGTTTAAAAAACGTTTTTCCTACTGGTTCGACAAGCGGATGTCCAAAGGCTCGCTCGGTCTGATCCGGCTGCTCGCGATCCTGACGCTGTTCGTCATCCTGATCGTGGCCTTCGTGATCTTCCGGCTGGCGCCGGACGAGGAGGGCGGTTTTCTGTCCTCGTTCTGGGAGAGCCTGAGCACGGTCATCAATGCCTGGATGCCGGCGTATGAAGACGGCGGCGGTTCGATGGGCTACCTGATCCCGATGTCGATCGCGGCGATCGTCGGCCTGCTCATCACGAGCGTGCTGATCGGTATCATTTCCAGCGCGATCGAGGAGAAGATCACGAGCCTGAAGCGCGGGACCTCGGAAGTGATCGAGGAAGGGCATATCGTGGTCGTCGGTTTTTATCCCGGCGAATATACGCTTCTCCGGCAGCTCGTACTCTCCACGGCGGAAAAGCCGCTCACGATCGTGGTCGCCGCCGACATGGAACAGGAGGAAATGCAGGAGTACATCAGCGAGAACGTCGAGCATCCGAAGAACGTGGAGATCATCTGCCGTACGGCAGACATTTTCGATCCGAAGGCGCTTGCGCGCTGCGCGGTGACATCCGCGCGCTCGGTCATCATCAGCCCGACGGACGACTTTTCCACGACGAAGGCCCTGCTCGCGGTCTCTTCGATCATCCACGGTTCGGAGAACAAAGACGTGCGCGTGGGGGCGATCGTCTCCAAGGAGGAGTACAGCTTCCCGCCCTCGATCGCCGCGCAGCACAATGTGACGACGCTGAAGACGGAACTCGTGCTCGCGAAGATCATCGCCCATTCCTGCACGCAGCCCGGTCTTTCCGATACCTTCCGTGAGATGTTCAATTTTGAAGGCTCGGAGCTCTATACCGTGGCGCTTGCCGGCGCGGAGGGCTTAAGCTTCCGGGAACTGACACTTAGGACGGACGCGGGCGTTCCCGTCGGGATCGCGGACGAAAACGGGATCCGCATGAACCCGGCGGCGGATACGGTCGTGAAGCCCGGCGAGCGGGTGCTGGTATTCGCGGAGGAATCGGACAGCGCAAAGATCGTCCCGATGCCGGAACTGAAGGAAAACGCGTCGTACGAAGGAGAAAGTGAGCGCGAACGCCCGGCAAAGGTGACCTTCCTGGGCGGCGGCGGGCGCACGCTCCGTACAGTGCTCAGGAACCTGCCGGAGAACGTGACGGAAGTGGTGCTGCCGGTCGGCAGCGACTTAAACGACCCGCGGCTCGTCGCACTGGCGGAAAAATACGAGTTCCGGCTCTCGCTGATGGAGGAGGATATCTCCGAACCGGAGGGGTTAGAAGCACTGGCAAAAGTCTCGGAGCACATCGTGATCCTTTCCGACCACGACAAGAGCGAGGACGAAGCGGACATGGACAGCATCTTCCTGCTCATGAACCTCCGGGATATCCGGAACCGTCTGGGACTGAAATTCAATATCACCGCAGAGATGCGGAAGGAGAGCAACCAGAGCCTGATCGTCTCCGACGACCGCACAGACTACGTGGTGGCTTCGAATATGTCGTCCCTCTTCCTCGCACAGCTTTCCGAGAGCCCGGAACTGATGGACGCGTTCAGCGAGCTTCTGTCCAACGCGGGCAACGAGCTGTACCTGAAGGAAGCGCCGGTGTTCGGCCTTGCGGGCACGTTCACGACGGCGGAGATCCGGCGCCGGACGCTCGAGCGCGGCTACGTCTTTATCGGCTATCTGCCGGAAGGCGCCGGCGCCAGCATCTTTAACCCGGGACTTACGGAAGAGATCACGCTCGGTGAAAAGGACCAGCTGATCGTCTTCGGCGAAGATTAAGTAAGCCGATCGGTGGCAGTATTATACGGCGAAGGCCGCAGGATACAGAAAGAACCGCCCCCTGTACGGGAGCGGTTCTTTTTATGGCTTGGATGGCCGGATCTTGATGGCGGGCTTAAGCCTTAGCTGCCCGCGTCAGTAGGAGTTGACTTCGTTGATGATGCGGTGCAGCGTATCCAGGCTGAAGGGGTAGTACTGGTTGAAGCCGTTGCCGGGCAGGTTCCCGACCAGGATGGCGTGCTGGGAAGCGAGCGCCGGGGTGTAATCCTCCAGCTTGTAGACCCTGGCCCAGGAAACGTCGACCAGGTAATGCGTGACCAGGTACTGGATGTCGTGGCTGACGATCCGGGTGCCGTCCTTATCGGACAGGATCACGACTTTTGCCATGCCGCCAAGTACGCCGAAGGTCTCGTCCTGCATCGAGATGTAGTTGCCGAGCGAGTAGTAGCAGAGCGAGGTGTTGCCGTTCGAAGCCGTGATCGTCTTGATCGGCTCGAGTACGTGCGGATGTGTACCGATAATCAGGTCCGCGCCGTATTCGGTGAAGAACTTCGCCCATTCCTCCTGCTCGGCGGTCTGGCAGAGGTGGTATTCCTCGCCCCAGTGCGGACAGACGATCGTGAAGTCGGCTGCCCATTCCGCGTACTGGAGATCCTGGATGATCTTCGGCTTATCCTGCTCGCGCATCATGTCGATCATGTACGGTGTATCCGCGGGGAAGCCGGCGTTGATGCCGTAGCAATAGTTGAGCACCGCCACACGGACGTCGTTGACCGTGAGGATGCGGACGCGTTGCTGGTCTTCCGGCGTATCGTGGACGCCGATCGACGCGATGTTCGGATACTTTTTCCAGAAATCGATCGTACGCTGCAGGCCGCTCGTGCCCATGTCGCGCACGTGGTTGGTGGCGTTCAGGATCACGTCAAAGCCGGCAGCAACTTCTCCGTCGCCGAGGGCGGAGTAGACGTTGAAGTTCGGATAGTTCTGCAGGCCGAATTCATCCCCGCCGAACGGGACTTCATTATTCAGAATGGCAATGCTGGCGTTCCGGACGTCTTCGGCGATGGGGTCGAAGAGGACGGTATAGTTGTAGCTGCCGTCCGGCTGGCGCGCGGAACCGCTGACGCCGGGATGCATGAGCATGTCGCCGATCGCGACGATGGAGATCCAGCGCGGCTCGGGCTCGGGCTCGGTCGTGGTCGTGGGCTCCTCGGTGGTCGTCGTGGGCTCTTCGGTCGTAGTCGTAGGTTCTTCGGTCGTGGTCGTGGGTTCTGCCGTGGTAGTCGTGGGTTCTGCCGTGGTGGTCGTGGGTTCCGCGGTCGTCGTGGACGGCGCGGCCGTATCTTCCGACGGCAGGGTCCGCTCGGTATCGGTCGTGTTTTCCGCGATCTCCGTTTCTTTCGGCGCCAGCTTATCCGGTAAGGTGACGGCAAGGGCGACGATCAGCGCGGCCCAGAGCCCGATACAGACCATCGCCGAAAAAGCGCGCGGGCGCTCCCGGATCTCACGGTGGAGAAAAAGGCATAAAAGCATCCCCGGACCGCCGCCGAGAAGCATCGAGAGGAAATACAGAACTTCGGGGAGCGGTTTTTTGCCGGCCTCATATCTGTAATCATTGATGTAGTACAGCAGTAACGGAGCGAGGTTGATAAAGACCAGATAAAATATTATAATCAGAATAACTGCAGGTTTCGTTTTTTTCCTCCTGTGCGCGCTGGAACTTTCCGGGACCGCGCAATACCCGTATAATTTAGCATCCGGGCGGGAAAGCGTCAAGCATTTCAACCGCTTCCGCGGGGCAAAAGCGGGCTGATTTAACAAAAAT
>CADBQM010000124.1 GCA_902796795.1 uncultured Eubacteriales bacterium | reverse complement strand
TCCGACAATTCTTCCTTCGTCAATACAGACGTAGCTGTTTCCCTGGTCGATATCCTGACGGATCAGAGCTTCCGGCGGCCAGTTCGTCGGTCCCCATTGATTCGGATTGCCGTGTTCTGCCATGAAACGGCGGGCGTGGGCATATATTTCCATGATCCTGTCAAAGTCCGTCTTCATGGATTTCCTGATTTCCACTGATGAAAGCACCACCTTTGGCTGTGATTATGCAGATTTGCCGGATTACTTGATTCTGCGAGGAACATGTCGGGTTTTAACAAAAAAACTGCAAAGAGGGTTGTTATTTCTCCTGTTCTGCCAAATACATTTTGGACAAAGCGACATAGGGCGAAGTGTTATCCAGGGCAGCGATCTGTTCCGGACCAAGTTCCCGCACGCATTTTGCCGGGACGCCGACCATCATGCTTCCGGACGGCACGACTGCATTTTCCTTTACCACCGCTCCGGCACCGATCACGCAGTGATCGCCGATGACCGCACCGTCCAGCAGGATCGCGCCCATCCCGATCAGCGTATTGCTGCCGACGGAGGCGCAGTGGATGATCGCCCCGTGGCCGATTGTGACGTTGTCTCCGATGGTCAGCGGACGATCTTTTTCTGTATGCAAAATGGCGTTATCCTGGATACTGGTACCGCAGCCCACGGTGATCCGACTGCAGTCTCCGCGTATTACGGCTCCGTACCAGACGGAACTGTCCGGTCCGACAGTCACGTCCCCGATCAGGGTGGCGGTTTCTGCAACAAAAGCCTCGGAGGAAATCCGGGGCGTTTTGCCTTGGAATGTGACGATCATATGCGCTACCTTCTTCCGATTATACTCTGTGGACTTTTCCCCAATCCGCGTCCGATAAAGCGTGCGCTTTCGGTTCTTCTGCCGGAATACCCAAGGCCAGGATGCCGACAATACGGAATCCAGACGGAACAGCCAGGATATCACGAACATTCTCCTCCGCTGCTTTTCCGGAGGCGTCCGTCCGAAAATGAATCTGCACCCAGCAGTTGCCGACGCCCTTCTCCTCCGCCATGAGCATCATAAAGGACATGGCGATGGAGCAATCCTCGACCCAGGTATCCGCCTTTTCGCTGTCACCGAATACGGCGATTGCGGCGCTGCACTGTGCCAGCATCCCGCCGCCCGCGCTTTTCGCTGCGGAGAGTTTCCTTAGGGTGTCCTTATCTTTGACCACGTAAAACTCCCAGGGCTTCAGATTGCGGCTTGTCGGTGCAAGGAGCCCCGCTTGGAGTATTTGCCGGAGTGTTTCTTCCGAAATGTCCTCGCCCGTGTACTTTCGTATGCTTCTCCTCTTCAAAATCGTGTCCATCAGTTCCATAACGCACACCTCATCTTTATTCCGCTTCCTCTGCTGCTTCATTCAGGGTATCGCCCGTCAGTCGATAGAACGACCTCCTTCTGCTCGGAAACATTGAAGCATAATTCGGAAATAGAATCAAGAATTACCGATAGTTTCCGAAGCATATCAAAGCTTGATTCGGGCTTCTGGTAGTAATGTGAAAAAGAATAGGGCAGAAACCGATGGAACAATTCCACCGGTTTCTGCTTCTACCAAGGAGGATCAGTATGAAAAAGACACAAAAGATCGCTTTCCTTTCCGCCGCACGTGTCGAGCAGATATCCGTGAATATCGCTCATCTTAAACAAGCGGATCCGCGGCAGGAGTTTCTACGAATGTGATCCTGCCCTGACCGTATGGATCGGCGTATTCCTTCCCGATCACGCCCCCGAGGGTGTCGACGATATAGTCAATAAGCAGTTGATTGTCCAGCTTCACGCAGTCCTGCAGCAACGGTGCGCCGTCGAACATGGTATACCCGTCGCCTTTCTTGAGAAACAAAAAGTCATGGCTGGCCAGGGTGTAGGTCTTGTCAGGATCGATCGGTTCACCGCCTACTCGCACGTTCTGCACGCGGCGCGCGCCCTCGATGCCCTGGAACTGTCCGAACTCGTTGGACACGCAGGGTGATTCGATATAAGTGTGGATCTCATAACTCAATCCGGAGACTTGCAAAAAACCGCCATTCTCGTCGGGCAGGGCGTGCGCGCCCCATTCCAGTGCGTCCAGGATCTGCTGGCCCGTCACCTCGATCACGCACATGGAGTCTCCGGTCGGGAAGACGCTGAGGGTATTGCCGAGTGTGATGTCGCCGGCCTTGATATTGGTACGGATACCGCCGCCGTTGACAAAGGCGATATCCGCGCCGGACTGGTCACGGTAGGCGTCCGCGCACAGATCGCCGAGGTTCGTCTCCGTCCGGCGGATCATGCGCACCGGCTTGCCGTTATTGTCCAATATATCAGGATCGCGCACGATGAGCTCCACGGAGGTCGAAGCCACGACCTCGTTCAGCTTTTCGTTCAGCTCGTCGGTGGCCTCCGCGACGGCCCGGCTCATGTCGTTATCCAGACCCAGCAGGTCCGGCGCGGCCACTTTGTTATCCCAGGTATACAGTCCGGTGCTGATCTCTCCGTCCGCTGAGATGCGGCACCACCCGATGCATGCCAGCTTGGTTCCGCTGGCGGCGCGCGGCACCTCTTTCCCCTCGGCGTTTTTCACGAGCACCTGGTTAGTGTCGTGGCTGTGCCCGTCCAGCATGACGTCGATCCCCGCGGTGTGGGAGATGACGTCCGCATAGTTCCACGGATGGCCGTTTTCCTTATCGCCGAGATGCGCCATCACGACGACATAATCCGCGCCCTCAGCCCGGGCTGCGTCCGCTGCGGACTGCACGGCATCATAAACGCCTTCCCCGGTCGTGTCCTGCAGGAAGCTGTAGACATACTCTCCGACTTCGTTCCGGAAGTTGGACGGGGCAGAACTGGTGAGCGTCTTCGGCGTCGTCACGCCGACGAAGGCGATCATTTTCCCACCGAGCTCGCGGATGACGTAGGGCTTGAAAACAAGCTCATCGTTATACGTGAAGTTGCAGCTATGCTGTATGAAGAACTCAATCTGGACGAAATACCCGGAGCGCGAGTATCCCACCTTGGCGAGATCATGCGCGACAACACCGTCAGCTGGTATGAATATGATTCCTTAACAGAAATCGCGCGGCTGAAGGGAACGGCATCTCCCAGTTATCTGATCCAGAGTTGGATGCGAAACCGCAGCACAACGGATTATCTGAAAGAATGGGAGAAGAAAAACAATCCGCATTTTCAGGCAGACGCATGTGAAGAACTGTTAAGCCGGGTGCATGCGACAAGTATTACCCTGACCCCCACAATGTGGATCAAAACGACTGCGGCGATAGGTATACGAACGCTTCGCGGTAAAGACGGCGGTACGACAGCCCATCCTGAGATCGCGATGGCGTTTCGAGCATGGCTGTTTCCTGAGTTCATGATGGAACTGGTGAAGTGGTATCGTATGTATCAGCATGAAGAATGATATTTTGAGTAATGCAGGAGGAAGAATTATGGCCAGTACGATAAAGAGAGACACGATACAAGCCGGGGGTATAAATATCGGTGTTTACACCACGGATTTTGAAAACGAATTCATCTCGCTGACAGATATTGCCCGGTATAGGAGCAGCGATCCACGAATCACGATCCATACATGGCTGCGCGGACGGGATGTAGTAGAATTCTTGGGTTTGTGGGAAAGCCTGCACAACCCCGGTTTTAAACGTAGCGAATTCGATGCGTTTAGGGCAGACGCAGGATCAAACGCCTTTGTATTTTCCATCAAGGACTGGACAAATAAACTATCTTTCCCTTCTCAGGGCAGAGATCATGTCTGCCACATCCTCCTCGCTTTGCAGGCCGAGCCGCTCTGCCTCTCCAGCGAAGTCTTCCTGCGCCTTGCGCAGTGCTTCCATAGAGGAGTTCATCACCACGATCCGTCCTCGGTCCTCCACGAATAATATCTTGTCGCCTTCTTTTACCCCGAGTTTCCTGCGAATTTCAATGGGGATCGTAATCTGCCCCTTGGAAGTGACTTTGGCCAGTTCCATCTGCTGTCCCTCCTTGCAGTCATATTCCTTACTTTCCTTACATTCAAAGTATACCACGAAAAGCACAAGAGCACAACACAAGAATTGGAGGTGAATTCAACATGGAATAGGTTTTTCACCCGACAGCACCAAGACAAAAACCCACAGAATCACGCTGCTTCGTGGTTCTGCGGGCTTTTTTATCGCTGCGGACGGTTTTGATTCCCCGCTGATCGCCTCACGAAATGGAAAAACAGAGCCGTCCCCGTTTATTCGCTCTTTCGGTCTGGTATCGTCACCGTGACCACAGTTCCGCCTTCCGCCCTTGGCGTTATCTCCATCTTCCCATCGCACATCAGTTCCAGCCGCTGCCGGATGTTCGTCAGAGTCGTATACGATTCATTGATCTCCGCCGCATCAAAGCCGCAGCCGTCGTCCTCCACAACGATCACGCTGGCGGAATCCGTATGGAATGTCCGGACCATCACGTGAAGCTGGCCGGCATATGGGTTCATGCCGTGTTTGACGGCGTTCTCCGCAAGGGGCTGCAGGGTCAGCGGCGGGACGCGGAACATGGTGTGGGGCGTATCGAACTCCACGAACAGGATGTCCTCATACTGCGCCTGCTCCACGGCGAGGTATGCGCGGGTGTGCTCCAGTTCCGAGGTAAAGGGGATCGGATCGGCGCTGGCGACGGCGTTGAAGTTCTTGCGGAGATAGTCGGTGAAATCCATGGTGACCTGCTGGGCCTTCTGCGGATCCAGATAGCAGAGGCTGTAGATGCTCATCAGGGTGTTGTAGATGAAGTGGGGCCGCATCTGCAGCACCAGGATGCTGGCACGCTGGTTGGCGATCTCCTGCTGCTGCGCGGCATAGCGGTCCTGCTGGTCGCGGAGGATAAAGAGAAACATAAAGAACGCGGCGACGCAGCTTCCGATAACGATCATCAGCAGGCCGTAGGAGAGCATTTGCACGAGCATACAGCCCATGGGGACAAGCAGATACAGCGCAAACGCCAGGAACTGCCGATGGGTGAGCTTTGCCCTCCTGCGCCAGAGGGCCAGGAGGTTCAGCAGCATCAGCAGGACCGGCGGAATCAGCAGCACGGGATACCATTGCCCGCGCAGGTAGATATTGTCCGGCGTGACCGTATAGAAAACCGTCGTGAACTGCGTCACGATCAGCAGAGTAAAATAGGCAAGCCAAAGCAGGCCCACGGCGGTGAGAAGCGCGCTCCCGCGCCTGCCCTCGCCGGTGCAGCGCAGCAGATAGAACGTCAGCATCGGCATGAGCAGGGAAGAAAAAAAGGATTCGCCGAAAACGGCGAGCTTGCTGAGCGGCGCAGCGGACGGGCCGAGCAGGAGAAGGGTGATTTGACCGAGCAGGTCGCAGCCGACATAGGCGATCAGGAGGGAGAACAGAAGAACAAAAAACCTTCTGTTCCACTTCTCCTGATACCGGCCGAAAACGCTCATGAGCAGGCCCAGCAGCACGACCATCATGCCGGAAACGGCGATGCCGAAGTTGGTGAGGTCGATCCAGCCGTTCAT
>CADBQM010000123.1 GCA_902796795.1 uncultured Eubacteriales bacterium | reverse complement strand
GATTATAACCTGATCTACAAAGGGGACGACGTGTATTATCTTGAAGCGCTCGTCCAGGCGAACGACGTCGTCGAAGCCGGCGACCCGCTGATCCGGATCCGTTCGGAGATCGATACGGTCGCGCTTGCGGAAAAGGAACTGAAGATGCGCCGGCTTGCGGAGGAACTTCAGCGCGGCAGGGATGAAAGGACGAAAGAGATCACCGAACTCAGCTATAAGAAATGGGAAGGCGACGCGATACAGCGGAAGAAGACGGCAAACCGCCTGGAACGCCTGAACGTCGAGCTGGAACGCTACGTCTACGAGAAGGAACGCAGCATCTCTGTCCTCCAGGATGAAGCAGAAGAGATGAAGGAAAAAGCGGCGGTCGAATACATTTATTCACCGTATTCCGGCAGCGTGACAAACCTCGAGTATTTCTCCGAAAACACGATGATCTCTAACGGCACCCAGCTGATGGAGATCCGCGGAGAATCGACGCTGCTGGCCAGGGTGCCCGCGACGTTCCGCTACGGCGAGGATATCATCTTCAACGCGACGAGCGTCGGTATGGGCAGCTTCCAGGGAAAGGCGATCGTTTCGGAGAACGCTATGCCGGATGCGAACCTGAAGGGGACCATCATTGCGATCGACGTGGATGAGAAGACCCAGAAGAATATCATCAACCGGATCATGAATACGCCAGGACGGGACCTGTCCTACGCAATGCGTTCGGTCAACATCGAAGGGGTCGGCGTAGACCTGAAGAATGTGCTCGTGATCCCGGCAGGCGCGAAGGAAAACGACAGCGGGAAGTCGTACGTATCGGTCCTCGGCGACGACCAGATGATCCACCGGCGGGCGATCACGGTCGGCGCGCTCACCAAAGACTGGATCTGGGTCGTGCAGGGCTTAAGCGAAGGCGATAAGGTTATACTGAAATAAGAAAGGAGGTGCGGTCCGTGTTTCGTTTCGTTATTAGAAAGATGCTGAACAAGAAATGGATGATGATCGCCCTTCTTGTCGGCAATATCCTCCTGGTAGCCATCGCCGCCGCCGGCGCGATGTATACCGAGACTTCACTGCAGCGTACGCTGTCGAAGGAACTGAAAAACTATATCGCGGATTATAACCGTTATCCGCTGACTTATTCTGTAAAGACCTCGACCCTCCGGGCACAGGGGGACTATATCCGCGGTACGACGGAGAAAATGCGGAATTCCGGGAAAGATTTCCGGCTGCCGGTCCTTTACGCGATCGAGGTCTTTTCGAACCTGAGCACGCCCACGACTTCCGATATGGATCGCGAGGACCGTTCGGATACCCTGACGGTCGGCGGCATGTCCGGGCTGGAAGACCACATCCGCATCATTGAAGGCAGCGGCCTTTCCGAAGGTTTCCGGGAAGACGGCACCGTCGATCTTATCGTTTCCGAACAGGGTTATCAGTCCATGCGTCTCCTGCTCGGCGAGGTCATCACCTTTGAAAAATATATCATGCCCGATGGAAAGCCGCTGCGCGGCCGGATCGCCGGCGTGTTCAAGGCGGCGGATGAGAACGACTTCTTCTGGGTGCGGAGCCCGAACCGCTATGACAAGACCATCTTCATGCAGTATGAGCTTTTCCATGACCTGTTCATGGCAGAGGGCATGGAGAACGTGATCACGGCGGACTGGTATACGCTCTACGATTACAACGCGCTGGAAGTCTCCAACGTCGGGAACGTGCTCGATACCGCGCAGGAATATCATGCATATTTCAAGACCCTGAAAGATGGCCTGCTGGACGCACAGCGCGGTTCGGACAATTTTGAAGAGCTGCTTACGAACTTCCAGAAAACGGAGAAGAAGGTACGTACGACTTTCCTGGTCCTGCAGGCACCGATCTACGTCCTGCTGGCACTCTTCATCTTCATGGTCTCGAAGCAGATCGTGAATATGGAAGAGAGCGAGATCGCGGTACTCAAGAGCCGCGGCGCTGGAAAACGCCAGATCCTCTTCGTATATCTCCTGCAGAGCCTGCTGATGGAGATCATCGCGGTGGCGATCGGGCTCCCGCTGGCCTGGCTCTTGACGTATGTCCTCGGCAGTGCGAACGCCTTTCTGGAATTCGTATACCGCAAGGACCTGCAGGTGGTGCTGACACCGAAGTCCCTGTATTTTGCCGGGGCGGCGGTCCTGTTCTCGATCCTGACGATGGTCATTCCGGCCTTCCGTTATTCCGGGACGACGATCGTGAACCACAAGCAGCGGAAGCACAAGAGAAGCGAAACGCCGTTCTGGCACCGTTTCTTCCTGGATTTTGTCCTGCTCGGCGTCTCCATCTACGGACTTTATACCTTCAATAACCAGAAGGCGATCCTGACGGAACGTGTCCTTTCCGGCGAATCCCTGGATCCGCTGCTCTTTATCAGTTCGTCGCTCTTCATGATCGGTGCCGGCCTCCTCATGCTGCGCCTGATCCCGCTGATCGAAAAACTGATCTTCCGGATCTTCCGTAATAAATGGAGCCCCGCACTCTATACCTCGTTCCTGCAGGTCATCCGCACACGGAAGTCCCAGGGCTTCATCATGGTCTTCCTGGTCATGACGATCGCCCTCGGCGTTTTCAACGCTTCCGCAGCCCGGACCGTGAACGAGAATGATGAACGGAACCTGCGCTACCTGAACGGCGCCGACATCGTCATCCAGGAAAAATGGCAGGATAACGGGGAACTGGTCGCCGAGGATTCCAGCCTTGAGCTCGAATTCTACGAGCCGGATTACGGCCGTTTTAAGTCGCTGGAAGGGAACCAGGCCGAATCGGTCACCAAAGTATACATCAATAAAGCGGGAACGGTCAGCCTGAAAGCGGGCAGTTTAAGGAACGTGACCGTCATGGGCATCGACACGAAGGAGTTCGGCAAGACCGCCTGGTTTGACGAATCCCTGATCTCCCCGCACTGGTACAACTATTTGAACGCGCTCGGCCAGAAGTCCCGCGCGGTCCTGGTATCTTCCAATTTCAAGAACTACGGCTACAAGCTGAACGATACGATCTATTTCTACGCGGACGGCAACAACATGCTCGGCGTGATCTACGGCTTCGTTGATTTCTGGCCGTCCTATTCCAGGAAGTCCTATCAGAAGGACAGCGACGGTGTCTTCAAGGAGATCGAGAAATACACGATCATCACGAACCTGTCGCAGATGCAGGCGACCTGGGGGATCCGTCCTTACCAGGTCTGGATGAAGACGAAGGGCGACAGCAGCTTCATCTATGACCTGAAGGAAGAGAAGCAGCTTCAGTTCACCGGCTTCAAGGATACGGCAGCGGATTACGTCACGCACAAGAACGATGCCGTCCTGCAGGGGACGAACGGTATCCTGACCGTCGGCTTCATCACGGCGCTGCTCCTTTGCACCGTCGGCTTCCTGATCTACTGGATCACTTCCGTGCGGCAGCGGGAACTTCAGTTCGGTATCTTCCGGGCAATGGGCATGTCCATGCGGGAGATCATCGTCATGCTGCTGAACGAGCATATCTTCATTTCCGGCGCATCGATCCTGTCCGGCGCCCTGGTCGGCAGGCTGACAGCCCGGCTCTTCATGCCGCTCATCCAGATCGCGTATTCTTCTTCGGAGAATGCGCTGCCGCTGGAGATCATCTCGGATCCGACGGACAGTGTCCGTCTGGCTGTGATCATCGGCGGCATGGTGATCCTTTGCCTGATCGTGATCGGCGTGATCATCCGGCGGATGAAGATCGCCCAGGCGCTGAAACTCGGGGAGGACTGATATGGCAGACATCATTACAGCTGAACACGTCGGCAGGGTTTTCAAAAGCGGCAGTGAAGATTTCCGCGCACTGAACGATATCAGCCTTCATGTACCGGAAGGGCAGCTGACGATCCTGCGCGGACGTTCCGGTTCCGGCAAAACGACGCTCATGAATATTCTGGGCGCGCTGGACCTGCCGACCGAGGGCAGTGTATACTTTGACGGCCGGGACATCGTCAAACTGTCGGAAATGGAAAGAACGGCGCTTCGCAGGAAGGAGATCGGCTTTGTATTCCAGTCGATCGCCCTGATCCCGATGATGAGCGCTTATGAAAACATTGATTTTGCGCTCCGCATGGCCGGTGAAAAGGAAGGCCGGCGGGAGCGCAGCATGGAATGCCTGAAGCTGGTCGGACTTTCGCAGCGCGCGGACCATCTGCCGCAGGAGCTTTCCGGCGGCGAACAGCAGCGTGTCGCGATCGCCCGGGCGCTGGCGCACCGGCCGAAGGTCATCTTCGCGGACGAACCGACCGGCGCGCTGGATACGGCATCGGGACTTACCGTCGTGAAGATCTTTAAAGACCTGATC
>CADBQM010000122.1 GCA_902796795.1 uncultured Eubacteriales bacterium | reverse complement strand
CTTTTCGGAAGAAGCGAGCGGTGCAAAGAGATTATAGAAGCGGAGCCCGTTCGGATCGCCCAGGATCTCGCCCTTTTTCCGGAGATATCTGCGGAAGGCCGGCAGCGCGTCCTGAATGGCCGAAAGCATGGCGTCGAGCGTTTCCCGTTTCATATTGGACTGCTCGAGCGTCATCGCGAGCGGAGAGTCGTAGCCGCGCTTTCTGGAGAGCATCGTCACCTGGTTCTTGATGTTGTTCAGGGAGAAGGCGATGCCGTCCTGGATCTTCTCATAGGAAGCGAGCTCTGCGGCGTAAGCGTCTTCCCTTTCCTTCACGTCCGCGGAATAGGCGAGATTCCGGACCTCCGAAAGCGAGACCACCTGATCCCGGTAATCCACTTTTACGGTAGAAGAGAGGAAGGACTGCAGCTGGCCCCAGGCCGCGCCGCCGGTCATGTTCATGGAAGCGATCATGCTCTCGACCTCATCGGAGAGCAGATGCGCGGCTTCCCGCTTTGCTTCTTTCACGAGCGCCTTGTAATCCGCGATGACCGGGCTCTTTTCCGCGAGGGCGTTCACGTCCTTTGCCTGCCCGAGGATCTTCCTGGCGGCGGCATAGTCTTCCGCGCCGGAAGCGCGGAGCCGCATGAGCCGCGCCATTTCGGCCATGACCTGGCCGTCCTTGGTGTTCGTCGACTGACGGAAGCCAATATAATTGCCGAGTTTCCCGAAAAGCGCGGAGATGTTTTCTTCGGCCAGGAGGATCGCTTCGATCTTCTTTGCCGGATCTTCGTCATCCATCGTCACGGCTTCGTGAAGGGTCCCGTAGGCGGCTTCCGCTTTTTTTAGATCTTCTTCATATGCGGGATCGCTAAAGCCCTTGTAGAGTACGTCCAGGTTCCACTGTGTCTTCATGCTGTCCTCCTGTTTGCTTTCTTGCGGCAGAACGCCGATAAAGGGAGCATACCACCGAAACACGCATTAGGCAAGAGCAGGCTTGCGGAAACGGCAGATCCGTACTAAAATGAACTATCATAGGAAAAGGCCCGGAAACGGGCGGAAAGAGCAGGACAGAATGAACCTCGTCTATATCCATACCCATGACAGCGGCAGATACTGGCAGCCTTACGGCGCGCCGGTGTGCATGCCGGAAACGATGCGCTTCGCGGAGGAGGGTCTGCTTTTCCGGAATGCTTTCACGGCCGCACCGACCTGTTCCCCGAGCCGCGCGGCGATGCTGACGGGAAGGGCGGCGCATTCCTCGGGCATGCTGGGGCTGGCGCACCGGGGCTTTTCCCTGGCAGATCCCGAGATGCATCTTTCGGCCTTCCTTCGCAGGAACGGCTTTGAAACGGTGCTCGCCGGCGTCCAGCATGAAGCGGCGGATGATAAAGACCTTTCCTACGAGCGGATCATCTCCGATCCTGTTTTAAAGAATTCGCCGGAAGCGGACCTTGTGAATGCCGGACGGGCGGCTGCGTATCTCAGGGAAGCGCACGAGCGGCCGTTCTTCTTAAGCTTCGGCATGTTTTCGACCCACCGGCCGTATCCGGACCACCGGGCGTACGGGATCGATCCGGAAAGCGTAAAGCCGCCTTTCCCGGCTGCCGATAACGAAGCGACACGGGCGGATATGGCGGATTATACGTCATCCGCGCTGATCGCGGACCGCTCGGCGGGGATCGTCCTTGACGCGCTGAAAGAAAGCGGTGCATATGACGATACGGTCGTTTTAATGACGACGGACCACGGACTCGCCTGGCCGCGGATGAAATGTACGCTCTACGATACCGGCATCGGCGTGGCGCTGATCCTGCGGGTCCCCGGCATGAAACGGGCCGGGCAGCAGACGGACCGGCTGGTATCGCAGGTCGACCTCTTCCCGACCATCTGTGACCTCCTCGGCCTCGAAAAGCCCGCAGGGCTGCAGGGGGTATCTCTGCTTCCCGTCATAGAGGAGGACCGGCCGGTCCGGGACGCAGTCTTTGCGGAAGTCAATTACCACGCCGCGTACCAGCCGATGCGCTGCGTGCGTACGGAGCGTTATAAACTGATCCGGCGGTACGGCGAAGCAGAAAAGATCGTCTGGCCGAATATCGATGATTCTCCCGCCAAGGAGCAGTTGTACGCGGCTGTAAAGGAAAACGGCACGGGAGAAGACGGACCCGTCGCCGCCCCCGTGGAAGAATTTTATGATCTTCTGAAAGACCCGGAGGAACAGGAAGACCGGATATCGGACCCGGCGTATGCGGAAGACATCGCATCCCTGCGTGCTGGGATGAAGCACTGGATGAAAGAAACGGAAGACCCGCTGCTCTTGAACGGCGGCATTGTTCCGCGCCCGGCAGGCGCGGTCGTAAACCGGAAGAGCTGTTACAGCCCGACAGAAAAGGATTATGAAGCGTAAGGAGCCGGGGAAGATGAAGAACATCCTGATCACGGCGTTTGAGGCGTTCGGAGGAGACACGCTGAACCCGACGGAACTGATACTGAACGAACTGCCGGAAAGCATGGACGGTTATGCGCTGAAGAAGCTGCTGCTGCCGGTGGAATATGTAAGGGCGCGGGAACTTGCCTGCGCCGCCTGTGACGCGCTTTCGCCCGCGGCGGTCATCCTGCTCGGGCAGGCGGGCGGCCGCAGCGCCATTACGCCGGAAACACGGGGCAGGAACCTGATGTACGCCCGGATCCCGGACAATGCAGGATACGGACCGGATCATCTGCCGCTTACGGAAGGCGGACCGGAATATCTTTATGCAGGCCTTCCCGTAACGAAGATCGTCTCTCAGCTTCAGGAAAAAGGGATCCCCGCGGAAAGCTCCGATGACGCCGGGACCTACGTCTGCAACGCGGTCCTGTACGGCGTGCTCCTGCACGTCCGCGGGAAGGTGCCGGCAGGCTTTATCCACGTCCCGTTCATCCGGGAGCAGGGCCACGAAGACCTGCCTTTCCTGGAATTTGAAACGATCCGCCGCGGGATCCTCACCGCGGTCGGAACGGTGATCGGAGAACTGAAAACACCCGGACAGGACGATGGATCCTGACCGGGTGTTTTTCTATGCGGATATCGTTTACCAGTCGACGACGTTCGCGCTGACGGTCCTCCGCCAGTTGTTCATCTCGATGGGCTTTCCTTCGAAGAAGGTCTCGTTCCCGTTATAGTCCAGCCGGGTCTCTTCAAGCTCGTCGATCCGGGTGATCTCGTCGTCCAGCAGGGCTTTCAGGCGCTCCCTGCAGCTCGTCACACGCTGGATGAGGCCGCCGAGGCGGATGTCCATCACGTCAAAGCCGTGCGGCTTGTTCTCTTTGAACCACTGCCGCTGGAAGGTCTTGTGGAAATGGCGGAGACGGCGGTTCAGGACGTCGTAGTCGGCGATCAGCGCTTTCAGGGCTTCCTTGCTGCGGCTCTTGTAGACGAGGCGGGTGCGGTTCCCGAGTTCTGCTTTTAATTGCAGGACCGCGGCCAGGTCATGCAGCGTCTCAAAGATATAGCTCCATTCTCCCTGGTCTTTCTGGTATTTCAGAAGCCTTGCGGCGACGCCGTACTGTTCGCCTTCGCTGCCGGTCAGCGTGGAATCCAGAAGCCCGGTGAAGGGATCGTTGTACAGCAGGTATTTTTCCGGATTGAAGATCTCGCTTTCGCTGTAACCGGGCGTCCCGGGAAGATCCAGGAGCATGAAACGCTCAAAGGAGATTCCGAACTTTTCCTGAAAGCGGGCGCGGATCAGTTCCTCGTCCGTATTTCCCTTTGCGACCTCGGCGGCGTGGAAGAGCGCGGGCAGGGTCGCAAAGCGGGAACAGGCATTGCCGTCGTCGCCCCAGAGCGTGAGAAACACGTCCTCCACGCCGGCTTCCCGGCAGCTTTCGATGGCCGCCTTGTTGCAGCGGATGCTGAACGCGTTGTGCGGGACGGGGCCGGACCAGGACCAGAGGCCGCCGGCGAACCAGCTGCCGCTCTTGATCGCGCGGTGCGCCTTCAGCATGTTTGCGTAGCGCTTCCTGTCAGCGGAATAGTAGTCCCAGTAGACCAGCCCCACATTGTCGGGGATCAGTTTTTTCACGCTTTTATCGAGACGGATCTGGCTGTCGTAGTAGCTGCCGCCGGATGCGAGCCGGAAGAACATATCGGACCAGATGAGCAGCTCGAGGCCGTACTTTTTCCCGAGCTCCGCGACTTTCCGGATATGCATGAGAAAGATCTCCGTGCGGTCTTCGTATCCGTGGAGGTCCTGGTATTTCCCGCGGCCGATCATGTGCGCTTCGTCCATGCCGATGTTGACGGTGCGGGAACGGAAGGTACGGGAGATCGTTCTGAACATCTTGTCGATCAGATGATAGACCGCTTCGTCGCCGGCGAGCAGGATGTCGTCCGTATCCACGTGCTCCCGGTAAGCCGGCCAGCGGACGATCGCATTCAGGTGCGCGAGCGTCTGGATGCAGGGGATGAGCTCCATGCCTTTTTCCGCCGCGTAGTCGTCGACCTCCTTCAGCTCTTTTTCCGTATAACGGCCGCGCATGTAGCCGAAGTACGGCTCTCCGGGGATCTCATAGGTGTCCTCGGTGTAAAGCATCAGGGTATTGTAGCCAAGGTCCGCCGTCAGGTCGATCCACTTCTTCAGCGTATCCACCGTCATGACCGCGTTCCGCGAGCAGTCGATCATCGTTCCAAAGTGCCTGAAGCCGGTGCCGGCAGTGTTTTCAGCCATCTTTTCCACCTTCTTTTTTGATTTGTTAATTAAAGAATATAAAATTCTGCAGAGTTGTCAATGGGCACCGCGTGAACTTTTACTCCAGGCGGAAGACCGCGCTTTTCTTCGGACCGAGCGTAAAGATCAGTTCCCTGCCGGGCTCTTCTGCTGACGAAGCGGGGACGCGTAAGCCTCCCGCTGCCTTGTCGCCGTAGATCTGCCGGATGCTCCGGTACG
>CADBQM010000121.1 GCA_902796795.1 uncultured Eubacteriales bacterium | reverse complement strand
GGCGCTCCGCTTTTTTGATGCCGGATCAGCGACCTTTTCAAAGGAGAGCGAAAGCGTCGTCCGGTCCGGATGCAGGCTTTCTGAAATGACGGGCTCCTTCAGCCCCAGTTCCCTTGAGATCCGGAAGATCCCGGGGACGCCGCTCCCGGTCCCTTCGCCGATATCGGCGAGCCGGAAGAGCTTCATCATCGTACTGTTGCGGGGGTCGGAAAGGCCGCCGCTTTTTGCCGTGTCGATCCCGATACGGAAGACACCCGGATTGGAAAGAGAGATGCTTTCTGCATTCATTTCGACAATGACCGGACCGCTCAGGTAGTCTGCATTGACCAGGCAGTTGGCCAGGGCCTCCTGCACCGCAGGGAAGAGCGCCGGGACCGGTAAAGACCCTTTCATCCGGGCAAGGACGTTTTCGCAGAAATCAAAGACGTTTCTTTTGTCTTCCTCCCGGTATTCCAGCCGGAAGTCCGGGTAGACCGTCGTGATGGCGGCGGGCTTTCCGAACATCAGAAGCCCGGCGCAATTCGGACGGACGATGCCATCTGCATCTGTTTCCGCGGCGCCGGCCTGTACAAGGAATTCATCCATGGACAGGGCCTCCGGCAGCGAACCGGGCCGGACCTGTTCCACACAGGCACGGTAGCGGTTAAGCGTCTTCCTGCAGAGCGCCTCTGTTGTCATGTCCTGAAGGACCTGCATATCCTGCGTACGCACGGCGGCGTCACGCAGCATCGCTTCGATCTCCTCCGGAGAGCAGCGATAATCCCCTTCGCCGCTGCGCCGGTAGCTGTTTCTTAAGTCGCCGTCCACGTAAACGGGCTTATCGCGCCGCAGTGCCCGCGGCACCTGAATGACGACGATATGGCAGCCGTTCACTTCCTCAATGAAGACGTCCTTCGCGGTGAGGATATTCACGCTGGCTTTCCCGGGCTGGTTGATGAGCTCCCGGAATTCTCTGACGAGCGCTTCCGGATCCGGAAGATCGACCGGGTGAAAAGACTTGTCCCGGTATTCTTCAACACCCAGCAGGATCAGGCCGCCCAGCGTATTGGCAAAGGCGGAATAAGTTTCCCAGATGCTGTGCGGCAGTCCACCGAGCGCCTTTTTGGCCTCGATGCGGTTGTTTTCGTGATACTTTTCCAGATGACCCAGATCGATCATCGCACACACTCAGCAGAAGACCGGAGGCTCTTTTGCGATCTCCCGGACACAGGCAAGAAGACCGTCAAGATCACCGCCCGCAGCCTGGAAGTAGGTGCCGCCTTCGCCGCCGTTCACGGCGCCTGCGGAGATGATCTCCGCATCCGCACCGAAGAGCAGTTTGATCGCGTCAAGCTCGGTGAAGATATCGCCCGCAGACGGGTGCAGGCGGAGGCCGGAAGCGCCGGCCGCATTCACGAGCCTTGCCAGCTCATAGACCGGCTTTTCCACACGCTTTTCGACGCCGGCAGGATGGATGAGCGCGGCACGCCGGGACATGACCGCCCGGGATGCTTCCGCGATCGTTCCGCCGGTCTCGGTATTCCCGATCAGGACGCCGGCCGTGCGGCTTTCAAGATGCACCGCATTTGCGCCTTTGAAGATGATATCGCCGGCCTTTAACGTGGCGCAGATCTCCGGCAGCGCGTTCACAAAACGGGGCACACCCTTTTCGATCAGAAGATCTCCCTGCGTTTCCGCCTGGATGAACTCCGTCCCGGCCGGTGCGGCGACACCGCGGTGGAAGCTCGGGAATTCCGCCCGCAGCGGGCTGCCGAGCGCTTCCAGCAGTGCGTTCGCCACAAAAACATTGGTCGTACCGCCGATCACAAAGATCGTCCCGTGCTGCAGCGCTTCCTGCACGTCAGCACGCTTCACGACCGCGGCCGCGATCAGCCGCTTTCCCGCGGCAGGGGTAAGGAAAAACTGGATCGATCTGCTCATAGGAAGCCTCCTTTGTTGAAATGAGATTTAAATGATGATCGTGGGTGTATTGTCGATATACCGGTCCCGCTTCGCCGCTTTCCTTACCACGATGAACGACACGGTGAACAGGATCAGGACGAAGCCGATGAAGATCAGGGAGAATTCGGTGGCGTCCACGGTGGCGATAAAGTCGTAGGTGCCGTGCAGCAGGACGGGAACGATGATCGCCATGGCGTGGCAGGCAGAAGAGGCACTCTTCTGGCCGGCCAGGGCGTAGCGCCTGGCAAGGCCGTACCAGACGCCCATGAAGACGCCAAAACAGGCGTGGCCTGGCACTGCGGTCACCGCGCGGAGCAGTGCGGTGCCGAAGCCGAACTGGATCACATAGAGGATGTTTTCGATCAGGGCAAAGCCGAGCGAAGCAAAGACCGCGTAGACGACGCCGTCGAACTGGCAGTCGAAGGACGGCGCACGCCAGCTGGCGATGCGGAGGAAGAGGTATTTAAAGCCCTCCTCTGAAAGCGCCACCACGAAATAGTACATCACAAAGGCGTACGAAAACGTATACGACGACCAGACGGAGTCCATGATCGCTGTGCCGATCCTTTCCGTGACGACGGCGCAGGCGGCGGCGATAAAGCCGAACAGTGCCAGTTTAATGAGCAGCCGGATCGGTTCTTTTTCCAGCCGATCCATGCGGTAGACCAGGAACAGGAGCAGCAGCGCGGGGATGGCCGCGGCGGCAATGAGGATTCTGATCATAAGCATCTCCTGAAGTACAAGATTTACAGGAGAATCTTGACACAATTTCGGGGCAGTGTCAACAATAATAAAACAGCAGGAGCGGGTGAAAAACAATAGCGTGACACCCGCTCCTGTGTTATACTTTGAAGCAGGAATGCCGTGTAAATGCGGGAAAATGGGAGTGAACAGCGATGTACGAAGAATATTTTAACGATCACTGGAAATTTCAGAAGGACGGCGGCGCGTGGCAGGAGGTGACGCTCCCGCATGACGCGATGCTTTATAACGAACGGAAGGCCGACACAAAGAGCGGTCCCGGCCAGGCGTATTTTACCGGCGGGTCCTATGTATATGAAAAAGAATTTGAGCGCCCGACAGACGGTGACGGTGCGCCCTTACGGACGCTGATTGCTTTTGAAGGCGTCTACCGGAACGCGAAGGTCTATATCAACGGCGAACTCGCAAAAGAGAACGCCTACGGCTATATGCCGTTCTACGTGGATGCGGATCCGTACCTGAAGGACGGCGTGAACCTGATCCGCGTGGAGTGCGAGAACAAGGATCTGCCCTGTTCCCGCTGGTATGACGGCGCGGGCATCTACCGGCCGGTGCACCTCTGGACCGCGGAAGGCGATCCGAAGGAAGCATTGCTGCCCGGTTCCGTACGGGTGCGGACGGTAAAACTCATGGACGGCGAAGAGAAGGACGGCCGCAGTACCGTGGACGCGGAGCTGCTTGTGGAAAGCGAAGTGCCGGTCAAGGTGAAGATCCTGAACGGCTATATCCCGGCAGCGGAAGCCGAGGGCACCCGGATGAGCGTGACCGTAAAGGATGCGTATCTGTGGGACGATGAGACCCCGAACCTTTACACCTTGAACGCAGTCTCGGCTTCCGGCGATGAACTCTCCTTTGAATTCGGTATCCGCCTGATCGAGTGGGATGCTTCCTACGGCCTGAAGATCAACGGAAAAGAAAAACTGCTGCGCGGCGGCTGCATCCACCACGACAACGGGATCCTGGGCGCGGCGACGGTCGACGAGGCGGAATGGCGCAGGGTCAAGGCCCTGAAGAATGCGGGCTTCAACGCGATCCGTTCGGCGCACAATCCGGCGTCACGCGCGCTTTTACAGGCCTGCGATACGCTTGGCATGTTCGTGATGGACGAGACCTGGGACATGTGGTACCAGCACAAGACGCCCAACGATTATGCCTCCTACTGGCGCGACAATTACGAAAAAGACCTGAAGATGCTGGTGCACCGCGACTTCAACCATCCTTCGGTCATCCTCTATTCCATCGGCAACGAAGTCTCGGAGCCGGCACGTCCGGAGGGCGTGGAAGCGGCAAAGAAGATGGTGGAGCTGCTGCACGCGGAAGACCCGACCCGGCCGGTGACCGGCGGCTTCAACCTGATGATCATCAACATGTCCGCGAAGGGCAAGGGACTGTACGATAAGGTCGACGAGGGCAAAGGCCCTTCGGACCAGATGCAGGGCGCCGGCGGCATGAACTCCACCGTATTCAATATGATCGCTTCGGTGGTCGGCAGCGGCATGAACAAGGCGGCCAATTCGAAAAAGGCGGACGCCGCCACTTCGCCGGTACTGGACGCGGTCGACATTGCAGGATACAACTACGCTTCCGGTCGTTATAAAAAAGAAGGGAAGCTGCACCCGAAGCGCATCGTGGTCGGTTCCGAGACCCTGCCGCAGGACATCTTAAAGAACTGGAGGATGGTCAAAGAACTGCCGTACCTCGTCGGCGACTTCATGTGGACCTCCTGGGACTACCTCGGGGAGGTCGGCATCGGCGCCTGGTCCTACGGCAAGGGGAACGGCGGCTTTGCGAAGGCCTATCCCTGGCTCGTTTCCGGGGCCGGCGCGCTCGATATCATCGGCACGGAGAACGCGGAAGCGGCGCTTGCACGCGCGGCCTGGGGCCTGCAGGATACCCCGTACATCGCGGTGCGGCCGGTGAATCACGCCGGGGAAGTGCTGAACAAGTCGGTCTGGCGCGGCACGGACGCGATCCCGTCCTGGTCCTTTGCGGGCTGCGATGGAAAGAAAGCCGTCGTGGAAGTCTATGTGAACGAAGAAGCGGCGAGCATCGCACTCTCCCTGAACGGAAAGCGCATCGGAAAGAAGAAGGTCAAAGACTGCAGGGCGGTATTCAAAACGACATACACGCCCGGCATACTGAAAGCGGAAGCCTTCGACGGCGCCGGCAATCTGCTTTCCGAAAGCGCGCTGAAGTCCGCGGATCCCGCGACGACGGAAGTCCGCGTATATCCCTGCGGCGCCGTTCCCGGCGCACCGCTCAGAAGCTACTCCCCGCGCGACGTCTTCTTCTACGAAGTGCAGATCGCGGACGCGGAAGGCATCGTGGAGGCGCACGCAGATAAGAAACTGAAGCTGAACGTCGAAAACGGCACGCTCGTGGCCTTTGGCTCGGCGCTGCCGGCAACGGAGGAAAGCTTTACAAACGGCATTTATACGACGTACTATGGACGCGCGCTTGCTGCGGTACGGCCGACAGGCGGCGACGACGTGAAGATCACGGCAGAAATTATTTAAGAAGAAAAACGGTTTCCGGTCCGGAAGACACATGCAGGTTTTAAGGAGGTCATGATGAACAGGACAGAAGTCAGAGCAATCTTAAACGCAACAGATTTTGTGCATCAGAGCGGCACAAAGGAAGAAAAGCAGGTCGCGGCGCTCTTAAAGGAAAAGAGCGAAGCGCTCGGCGCAGAAGCGCGGATCGAGCCGTTTGAAGTCGCGATGGCAAAGGTATCGGCGGCAAGCCTTGTGGCGGACGGAAAGGAGATCCCCTGCAAGGGCTACCTTCTGTGCGGCAGCGGCACCGTGGAAGCACCGTTCAAGTATCTGCCGAACACAGACCCGGCAAGCCTGGCAGACGTAAAGGGGAAGATCGTGCTCCTGGATACCGGCATCGGCTATTTTGTCTACAAGGACCTGCTGGAAAACGGCGTCAAGGGCATCATCACCTACAACGGCAACGTTAACTTCCACGACCGCGACATCGATGAAAAAGAACTGCGTGGCTACGTCGCGGAAGGAAAGAAGACCCTGGCGGTCAATATCAACGCGAAGGATGCGTTCCAGCTCGTCAAACAGGCGCCGGAGACCGTGAAGATCAGCGTGAAGCAGCGGGAGTCGAAAGGCGAATCCCAGAACGTGATCGCGGAGATCCCTGGAACGAGCGACGAATGGATCGTCTTAAGCGCGCACTATGATACGACCCCCCTTTCCCACGGTTCGTACGACAACATGTCCGGCTGCATCGGCCTCCTGGCCATCATGGAAGCGATGCAGAAGGGCGCGCCGCACCGCTACGGCCTGCGCTTTGTCTTCTGCGGCAGTGAAGAACGCGGCCTCTTAGGTTCCAAGGCCTACGTGGCGGCGCATGAGGAAGAGCTTCCGAAGATCGCGCTCAACATCAACCTGGATATGATCGGGACCGTGATGGGCCGTTTCATCTCCTGCGTCACCGCAGAGGAAGCGCTCGTGTCCTATATCCGCTACTTTGCCTCGATCCGGGGCTTCGGCATGGCGGCGCGGCAGGGCGTGTATTCCAGCGATTCCACGCCGTTCGCGGACAAGGGCGTTCCGGCGCTCTCTTTTGCGCGGATGACGGGCCCGGGCCAGTCCTCGATCCACAGCCGCTACGATAAGAAGGAGCTGCTTTCCGAGGCTCAGATCCTGAAGGACAGCGCGTTTATCGCGGAATTCACGCGGGAGATGGCGGACGCCGTGAAGTGCCCGGTGAAGCGGGAGATCCCCGATAACGTGAAAACACAGCTCGACGAATACCTGAACCGGAAGCGGAAAGACGCGTAAGCGAAGGAAACCCTGTGATCATGCGCATTTCAGGGCTTGCCTTTTTCCGTATCCTATGCTAATATGAACAGGATTTGTGAACAATACTCACGGCAGCGAAGTGCACGTGTTCGGAGGCAGATCACAATCGTGAGGTGAACCGCCGGATAAGAACCGTCGAAAGGCAGTTTTTATCCGGCTTTTTATATGATACGGGCGGGGCGGCAGCAGATGCCGGAAGTCCGGAGAGGAACGGAATGAAAAAGAAAGAGACCTATTCAAAATCATCGATGCTGATGCATTTTCTATACGGCTGTAAACGCTTCTTCATCTTTACGGTACTCGCATCCTTCCTGGTCTCACTCCTGGAGATGCTGATACCGCAGGTCATCCGCCAGACAGTGGATGCCGTGATCGGAGAGGGAGCACTGAAGGCCCCCTCTTTTATTGTGCAGCTGTTTGAAAAGCTTGGCGGGGCTGCATTTTTCCGCACGCACCTTATCTGGATCGCGGGGCTCATCATCATCCTTGCGGTCCTTCTGGCGCTGATGATCTACCTGCGGGGCCTGACGGCTTCCGTTTCCGCGGAAAAGCTGCAGCAGAACATCCGTGAAGATCTGTTCTCGCACATCCAGAAGCTGCCTTTTGCCTGGCATATGCAGAACAAGACCGGCGACATCATCCAGCGCTGCACCTCCGACGCGGAGCGTGTGCGTACTTTCGTTTCCGAGCAGATGATCTCCATCATCCGTATCGTGATCATGGTCGCGATGTCGTTATTCTTCATGTTCTCGATGAACGTCAAGCTGACGCTGATCGCCTCGGCGTTTGTGCCGGTCGTCGTGATCTATTCCATGATCTTCCACCGGAAGATCAGCCAGGATTTCGAGAAATGCGACGAGAACGAGGGTGTGCTTTCCACGATCGCCCAGGAGAACCTGACCGGCGTGCGCGTGGTCCGCGCCTTCGGCCGCGAGGAATTCGAGCGCGAGCGTTTTGAGAAGCAGAACGTGTTCTACACCGGGCTCTGGGTCCGGCTGATGAAGCTTTTGTCCTATTTCTGGGGCGCCAGCGATTTCATCGGCGGCATCCAGATCCTGCTGATGCTGACGCTCGGTTCCGTGTTTGCGGTCCGCGGCGAACTCACGGCCGGCGAATTCATCGCCTTCTTAAGCTACAACGGCATGCTGATCTGGCCGGTCCGTCAGCTGGGACGCGTGATCTCCGAAATGAGCAAGGCCGGCGTTTCGATCGACCGTATCCGCTACATCATGAACTCTTCCGCGGAAGAGGATAAGCCGGACGCGGTGGATAAGAGCGTAACGGAAGAAGCTCTGCACGGAGATATCGTTTTTGACCACGTGAACTTCGGTTATGACGAAGGCACGGAGATCCTGCACGACATCAGTTTCCGCGTAAAGGCCGGACAGACGCTCGGCATCCTCGGGAGCACCGGCTCCGGGAAGTCGACCCTGATGCATCTCTTAAACCGCCTGTATCCGCTGGAGCCCGAAAACGGGAAGATCTCGATCGGCGGCGTGGACATCGCGGACATGAAGGCGGAAGACCTGAGAGCCGGTATCGGCATGGTGCTGCAGGAGCCTTTCCTGTTCTCCCGGACGATCGGCGAGAACATCGGCTTTACCGATCGCAAGATGACGATGGAGGAGATCCGCAGCGCGGCAAAGATCGCCTGCGTGGACGAAGCGATCACCGAGTTCTCCAAGGGCTATGATACGATGGTCGGCGAACGCGGCGTGACGCTTTCCGGCGGTCAGAAGCAGCGGACGGCGATCGCCCGGATGCTGACGCAGAAGGCCCCGATCATGATCTTTGACGATTCCCTTTCCGCCGTGGACGCGGAAACGGACGCGAAGATCCGCGCGCAGCTGCGTGAAACGCTGGGCAGTTCCACCGTGATCCTGATCTCGCACCGCGTGACGACGCTGATGCAGGCGGACCAGGTCATCGTCATGGACAAGGGACGGATCGTAGAGACCGGCACGCCGGAGGAACTGAAGACCGCCGGCGGTATGTACCAGAAGATCTACGACATCCAGCTGAGTTTTTCTGAGGTCGGTTAAGACCGAAAGGATCGATATATGGAAGAAACGACCAACAAAGAGGAGCAGCAGTACGTTAAACTGCCCTGGTTTGGGATACCGAAGCTGCTGCCTTATTTAAAACCCCTCCGCGGGATCATCTTCGGCATGGTGGCGCTCTGCCTGGCGGCAGGACTCATCGACACCGTCATGCCCTTATTCCAGCAGTACGCGCTGAACCATTTCATCGGCGAGGGCGTGCTGGATACGCTGCTGCCGTTCATCCTGCTGTATCTTTCGATCCTGCTGGTGCAGACCGTCGGCAATATGATCTCCGGCTATCTGGGCGGCAAGATCGAGATGTATGTGAGCCGGGACATGCGGCGCGCGAGCTTCAACCATCTGCAGACGCTGTCCTTCTCATATTATAACCAGAACAGCGTCGGCTACATCCACTCCCGCGTCATGAGCGATACCGGCCGTATCGGCGGCCTGGTCTCCTGGAGCCTGATGGACGGCGTCTGGAACCTGACCTATATGATCGGTTCCGTGGTCGTCATGTTCCGGCTGAACTGGAAGCTTTGCCTGATGGTGCTCGTGATCGTCCCGATCGCGGCGCTGGCCTCGGCTTATTTCCAGCGGCACCTGATCCGCCTGAACCGGAAGGTCCGCGAGATCAACTCGCAGATCACCTCCGGCTTCAACGAAGGCATCACCGGCGCCAAGACGACCAAGACGATCGTGGCCGAAGACCGGATGGACGAAGATTTCCGCACGACCAGCCGCGAGATGACGAAGACTGCGGTCCGGACGGCACATTTCCGTTCGATGTTCGTTTCCACGATCTCCTTCGCCTCCTATATCGCGCTGGCGCTGGTCTTAAACCGCGGCGGCAAACTGACGATCGACGGCGTACTGCTTCTTGGCACGCTGGCCGTCTTCACCTCCTACGCCATGAACCTGATGGAGCCGATTCAGTGGGTCGTGCGCGCGCTCTCTGATCTTGTAACGGTACAGGTCAACATCGAGCGTTTTACCCGGCTCATGGAGACGGAATCGGACGTGGCGGACAGCCCCGAGGTCATCGAAAAGTACGGCGATACCTTCCATCCGAAGAAGGAGAACTGGGAGCCGCTGCACGGCGACGTGGAATTCGAGGACGTCACCTTCAAATACCCGGACGGCGACGAATACATCTTAGAGCATTTCAACCTCAAGGTCCCGCAGGGGACGAACGTCGCGATCGTGGGCGAGACCGGTGCCGGCAAATCGACGCTCGTGAACCTGGTATGCCGCTTCTTTGAGCCGACCGAAGGCCGGATCCTGATCGACGGCCGGGACGCCCGGGAACGCAGCCAGCTCTGGCTGCACAGCAATATCGGCTATGTGCTGCAGACGCCGCACCTGTTCTCCGGGACCGTCCTCGAGAACCTGCGCTACGGCAAACCGGATGCGACGATGGAAGAGATCGAAGCCGCGGTGAAGAGCGTTTCCGCGGACGGCGTGATCGAGCGCATGGACAAGGGTTACGACAGCGACGTCGGCGAGGGCGGTGACCTGCTTTCCACCGGTGAAAAGCAGCTGCTTTCCTTTGCGCGCGCGATTCTGTCCGACCCGCGTATCTTTGTGCTGGATGAAGCGACCTCTTCGATCGATACCGTGACCGAAAAGCTGATCCAGGAGGCGATCGACCATCTGATGAAGGACCGCACCTCCTTCGTCATCGCGCACCGCCTTTCCACGATCCGCCAGGCGGACGTCATCCTGGTCGTCCGGGACGGCAAGATCATCGAGCGGGGCAGGCACAGCGAGCTCATGAAGCAGAAGGGATACTACTACAACCTCTACACCAGGCAGTTCACCGAAGAACTCATGAATCAAGCGGTTAATTGACAAAAAAAGAACAATTGTTGACAAGTATCACTGTTAATGGTATTTTTATTATGTAAGTAGTTGGAGAACTGATAAAGTGTTGTTCAGGTGATATTTAGTGAAACGATTTAGCAGTCTCTCATTAAGAAGTAGTATGGATATTTGGTAACAGACCAAAGCGGATATGCTTTGGTCTGTTTTTTACGGAGGTAGTAGAAAAATGAAAAGGAAGTTATTAAAGATTTTAGTTTCAGTAGTCGCAGTGGGAGTGCTTATATTCTGCAATTCCTACTCAGAGAGGGCGTTTGCCAGTCAAAACAATGAAACAGGTGATATTCCTATTGAGATAGTGAATAAAGCGAGAAGTCAGGAAAAAGCGCTAAAAGCATACTCACAGTTGTGGAATAGTTTCACAAAAGACGAAGACGGAATGGTAATATATCCAGAGGAGTATGGTGGTGAATATATAGAAAATGATTGTCTATATATAGAATTGACAGATATCAGTGAAGAAACAATAGATGATTATTCTGAAAGATGCGAAAGTTTGGATTGTGTTAGATTTGTTAAGGCTGATTATTCACTAAATGAACTTGAACAATATGACAAATTATCCTATGAGCTATTACAGCAGTATTCGGTTGTTAGTTTCGGCGTTGATCGAAAAAATAATAGATATGAGATCTGTGTAGAAACTAATGACTATAATGAAGTGGTTCATGAAGTTAATAAAATGGGTTTAGGAGACATTATCCATGTAAAGAGTAGTGGCAAAGCGTTACTGTGTTCTACACCTATTATCGGGGGATATAGAATTGACAAAGTAAACAATACAGGATCGTTTACTGCATGTATTGGCGGGTATTATAATGGACAAGAAGCGTTGCTTACTGCAGGCCACAATAACGAAGGCTCACCAAATTTTTACAGATCAGGGTCTCTTATTGGCAGTGTGACAATGCAGAGATGCAACACGGTTGCAAATAATACTAGCATTAGTGCTTATGGCGATTTTGCAGTAATAGCGTTGAACAGCAATTATAATGGAACCAATACAATACAGAGTTCATCAGGGACAGTGGTGTCTATTACTGGCACCTTTTCATCTGTTCCCGTTGGAACAACAATTTTTAAGTACGGATATTCTACAGGACACTCTTGGGGAATTGTATCTATGGTTAATGAAACAGTTGTGTCTTATGGAAATCTTTACCAATATACAGTAAGAGGATTAACGCGATCTGTAATGCAAAATGCAACACAAACAAATGCAATTAATTATGGTGACAGTGGCGGACCGGTGTATATTAATGACGGGACTTATAAGCTTCAAGGAAGTGTTCAAGGCTTTCAGCTACCTCAAAATGGAGGAGTGAACAGTGTCATGAGATCATCTCCAATTTATTATACTGTTCAAGCTGGATTTACACCTAAAACATACTGATGGAGAAGAAAATGAATAGACGAAAGAAAACGATTACAGGGATCCTTTGTTCGATTGCTGTCCTCGTCATTGCAGCACTGCTGGTGATACTGATCAGCCACATTCGTTTTCGGAAGGCCTTTGTCCTGCAGGACAATCTTGCCGCGGAACAGTATGAAAAGAAGATCCCGCTGCACGAGATGGATCTTGACTGCTTCTCACCGTATGTGACGATGGACGTCCCGGCGGTGGATCAGAAGGTTAATTTTCAGCTGCCGGAAGATATCGTCTATTACCGGGAGGTAAACGGGAAAAAGGAGCAGGCCCTGGTTCTGAAAAAAGGAACTGTTGTCGCTTATCAGGAGAGTTTCCGCGGAGCGGTAAGTTTCCCGACGTATGAGAAAGGCTGGCGCTACGCAGTGCCGTTCCTGCCGGAGGAATATGCCGCCGGAGGCACTGTGCCGGCAGCATATGAAGAACACTACTATGTAAAATTGTCTTCACTGGAGAAGGCCGCACGTGCGTGGCAGCGCGCAGGCGGCATGCAATATGAACGAAACGCGCGAAAAGCCGTCTACCGCATCACACGGTATATCGATGCCCGGCTTTATGAGAAAGGAATCTATCTATCCCCGGATCTTTCTCCGCTGAAGCAGCGTTTTCTGAAGTAAGAGAAACGAACCGAAACGAGGCCCCTCTTGTATGAGAGGGGGTCTCGTGCTATGATGTGAAACAATAGAATCACTGCTGAAAGGAGAATGACAGTGTATTGTTTTGAAGCTTTGACAGCATTTCTTGACTCTGTATCGGAGAAGTTCGGGATCCCGGCCTGCGATCTGCTGGTCTACAAGGACGGGCAGGAAGTCTACCGCCACATGGCCGGTTTCGCGGATGCGGAAGGGACCAAACCGGTGTCGGAGGACGACCTGTACTGGATCTTTTCCTCGACCAAGGTCGCAACCTGCACCGCAGCCATGCAGCTGGTGGAACGGGGCGTGATCGCGCTGGAGGATCCGGTCTCTAAGTATCTCCCCAAATATGCAAATCTCACGGTCAAGCAGGAAGACGGCAGCGTCGTTCCGGCGAAGAACGTGATGACGGTCCGCCATCTGATGACGATGAGCGGCGGCCTGGACTATGACATGAAGCGCGGCAGCGCCGGTGCGCTGGCCGAAGAAAAGGGCAATGAAGCCGGCACGGTGGAAATTTGCAACGCGTACGCGGACGGCCCCCTGCTCTTTGAGCCGGGCACGCATTTCCACTATTCGCTCTGCCATGACGTGCTCGGTGCGGTGATCGAGATCGCTTCGGGCATGCGCTTCGGCGAGTACATGGCAAATAACATCTTTATTCCGCTCGGCATGAAGGACACGACCTTCCATCCGACGGAAGAGCAGATCGCACGGGTCTCCGAGATGGTGACCGCGGATCCTGTGACCTGGCGGCCGACGCCGATCGGCAAACGCGCCGAGATGCGTGTCTCCGGCAATTATGAATCCGGCGGCGGCGGACTCGTGAGCTCCACGAACGACTACATCCTGCTCGGTGCGGCGCTGGCGAACAAGGGCACGGCGCTGAACGGTTATCAGCTGCTGAAGCCGGAGACGGTCGAACTTTTCCGCACGGCGCAGCTGGATCCGGTCCGGAAGAAAGATATGATGGTCTCCTTCCCGTACATGCCCGGCTACAGCTATGCACTCGGCGTCCGCACGCTCGTGGACGACAGGGGCACGCCTTCCGCACTCGGCCACTTCGGCTGGGACGGCGCCGCGGGCCAGTATATCCTGGTCGATCCGGACAACAACCTGACCTTTGTTTATTCGCAGCACGTACGGAACAGCTTCGCGACGGGGCATATCGTGCAGAATCAGCTGCGTGATCTTGTGTATCTGGCGCTCCGCGGCGACCTTGCGCTGCTGAACGAAGAAGCAAAGGCCTGAAAAACGGAATAAAGAGATCATCTGAGGTTTTTGGTGCAGATGGAAGAGAATAACCAGACGAAAACAGAAGAACGGAATGACAAACGGACGCGCAGCAGGCTGTGGCGGCTGGTATACGGCCTTGTGCTGCTGCTCGGCCTCGTGACGGTCCTGTTTGTCCTGTTCATTACCGCGGACGAACCTGCGGCAAAACGGAACGGGGGGAACACAACCGGGACTTCCGGAGAAGAAGCAGGCAGTACAGAGGAGGCTTCCGAGAACATATCCACGGAACCTTCTTCTGAGCCGCCGGAGAGTACGGTGCCTTCTGAAAGTGCGGAAAGCAGTACGACGGCGCCTTCCTCCGAGCCCACGACAGAACCGACCACCGAGGAACCGTCTACGACGCCCGATCCTTACGAGGGCATGACGCCGGACGAGATCCTCCGGCACAAGGCGATCGAGAAATTCGAAAACCTCGGGACGGTCGTGGACGTCAACAACTACCTGAACGTCCGCGCCACTCCGAGCATGGAAGGCGAGATCGTGGGCGTGATCTTTGACGGCTGCTGCGCAGACCTTCTGGAGCATCAGGACGGCTGGTATAAGATCAGCTCCGGCGGCGCCACGGGCTATGTTTCCGACCGCTATATCGCGACCGGCGACGAAGCAAAAGAGATCGCCATGGCGCACTGCCGCTATGTGGCACATATCAAGGCCAAGAAGACGAACGTCATGGACCAGCCGAACGAAGATTCGCCGGTCCTGACGCCGGTCGTCAAGGACGATCATTACGACTGCCTGGAGGAACTGGACGGCTGGGTCGGCATCGACATCGTCCAGGACAAGGTCGGCTACATCAAGGCTTCCAGCTGCGAGATTATCTACCTGGCCGAGGAAGCGATCCTGTTTTCCGACGCCGGCGGCGCCTCCCAGGTCCGCCGGAACATCATCAATACCGCGCTGCAGTATTACGGCGGCAAGTACGTCTTTGGCGGGACCTCGCTCACGGAAGGCATCGACTGCTCCGCCTTCACCCAGCAGATCTTCGCAAAGAACGGTATCACGCTGACGCGGAATTCCTGGACCCAGGGCGGGGAAGGCAAACATGTGGACCTGAAGAAGCTCCGTCCCGGCGATCTCGTGTTTTACCCGGCGGCGCACAAAGAAGGCATCGGCCACGTGGCGATCTACATGGGCAATGGGAAGATCATTCACGCGGCTTCCAAGCGGCTCGGGATCACAGTGAGCGATCTCAAGATCAGCCCGATCCTGGATTCCCGGGATGTGATAGGAGACTGAAAAGAGCTGCTTTTCGCTCACTCGGATGTTTGTCCGTCGGCGCGCTTTTAGCGCCTCCTTGACAAAGCATCCTGCGTTCGCCGGCCGCCGGGCTTACGCAATTCCCCAGCGGTACTAAGGCTCATCGGACGCCTTTCGCCCGAGTTTGATGTCGTCACCAGGACGCCTTGCACTCGAGGTTTATGCCGCTGGCGCATTATTAGCGCCTCCTTGCATAAAAGCTCGAGTGCTGCGGCTGATTTGAACGCTTACCTCAGCTCTAGATCTTGTTTTTACAGCCTCCCACGGCGGGACACCGACCCAAGGGGCTTGAAAAGCAAGTTAGGTCGGTGCGAAAAGCCGCATTTGAGGCCTCTCGAAGGGGTGTAATCCGACCTCCGGGGTCCAGAAAGTAAGTTAGGTCGGAGTGAAAGGCCCATTTCAAGCCATCTGAAACCGCAAAATACCGACCTGCCGGGAGGAAAAAGCAAGTTGGGTCGGACTTGGAGGCGCATTTCAAGTCCTTTGAAGCCGCCAAAGTCCGACCTACAGGGAAAAATCATTTGTTGGGTCGGACTGGAGCGTTTCCGGCAGCACTAAGAAGCTAAAATAATACGACCTGCCGGCCGAAAAAAGCTGGTTGGGTCGGGCTGGAGCGTTTCCGGCAGCATCCAGAAGCTTACACAGCCCCGGACAGCACAGTTGTAAGGGCGCTGCCGACGTGATGCCTCCTGCTGAGGTGCTCCGCGGTCTCGGTACTTGGCGATACAAGCACACAAGTGCGCAGGGGAGCCTTAGTACCGTTAGGGAACCGCGGATGGGCGGGAGCCGGACTCCGAAGCAGGACCATCACGAGCGCAGCGCCCGACCGGAAGCACGGCGGCCGGCGAACGCAGGACCATCACGAGTGCAGCCCCCGACAAATAAACGAAGAAGAAAAAGGAGAAAACTCCATGAAGATCGAAGAATATACAGACTTTGCCGTAGCTGAGACCTGCGCGCTGCTTCAGAAGGACAGCCCCACGGGCTACACCCGGGAAGCGGAGGAATTCGTGCTGGCGGCCTTCCGGGAACTTGGTTATGAGGCGCACCGCACCGTGAAGGGTGGCGTCCTCGCGGACCTCGGCGGTGCGGACGAAAAGAACGCGCTGCTGCTGGAAGCGCATACGGACACGCTTGGTGCGATGGTCGCGGAAGTGAAGGGGGACGGCCGGCTGCGGCTGACACCGCTCGGCGGGCTGCCCGCGCCGATGGCGGAAACGGAAAACTGCCGGGTCGTGACAAAGTCCGGCCGGATCTACGAAGGCACGATACAGCTGATCAATGCTTCGCTCCACGTGAACCGTGACGCGCGTTCCAAGGAACGGAATTATGATACGCTTGAGCTCGTGCTCGATGAAAACGTAAAGAGCAAAGAGGACACGGAAGCGCTCGGCATCCGGACCGGCGACATCGTCTGCCTGGATCCGCGGACCCGCGTCACGGAAAGCGGCTACATCAAGAGCCGTTTCCTGGATGACAAGCTGAGCGTCGGGATCCTGCTTGCGTTCGCGAAGTACCTGAAGGACGAGGGGATCACGCCCGCACGGCGCATCTACGTGCACGTGACGGTGTACGAAGAGGTCGGCCACGGCGGCGCGGGATCGGTCCCGGAAGGCGTCACCGAGGCAGTCAGCGTGGATATGGGCTGTGTGGGCGAAGGCCTTTCCTGTACCGAGCACGAGGTCTCGATCTGCGCTAAGGACAGCGGCGGGCCGTACAGCTATGAGATCGTGAAAAGGCTGATCGACGCTGCGGAGCGCGCGGGCGCGGCTTACGCGGTCGACATCTACCCGAGCTACGGCTCCGACGTGGAGGCGACCCTGAGCGCAGGATATGACATCCGGCACGGACTGATCGGTCCGGGCGTCTATGCGTCTCACGGGTACGAGCGCAGCCACAAGGACGGCGTCGCGGCGACGCTGAAGCTGCTCGCGGCCTTCATCCAGGAAACGCAAAATGTGTAATTAATAACAAGAAAAAGACATACGAAGCGGCGGATCATCTGTGCTATGATAAGGTACAGATGATCGGCCGCTTCGCCTGTATTATCACTGTTATCGGGTTCCTGTGCGGCCGCAAAAAAACGGGAGGAAATGAATATGCGTTTTGAAGGAAAGACGGCGATCTCCACCGGCGCAGCCTCCGGAATGGGTCTTTTGTTCTCGGAAATGTTTGCGCGCGAGGGCGGAAACGTCGTGATGTGCGACGTCAACGAGCCGGTATTGATGGAAAAGGCAGCGGCGATCAACGCGGAGGGGATCGGCAGGGCGCTTCCCCTGGTAACGGACGTTCGCGACTATGCGCAGGTCTCAGCGGCGCGCGACCGCTGCGTGGAGGAATTCGGCGCGATCGATATTATGGCGAATTTTGCCGGCGGCTCTGCGGTCCGTATTTTAAAAGTGGAACCCGGAATCGAGTTCCCGGACATCCCGATCGACGTTTTTGACTGGGGCCTGGACGTGAACCTGATGGGGCCCTTCTATTTTGACCACGCGGTGCTGAAGCAGATGCGGGAACAGAAGAGCGGCCTCATCATCAACATGGGCTCTGTTACCGGCCTGGAGGGCGATCCCCGGGATATGTCCTACGCTACCGCGAAGAGCGGGCTGATGGTCGGCCTGACCCGTTCGATCGCCGCCTACGGCGCAAAGTACGGGATCCGCTGCGTCTGCGTGGCGCCGGGACCGGTACTCACGCGGGCGGCCATGGCCAATATGAAAACGCTCATGCACCGGGCGGCGGAGCCGAAGGAAATCATCGACCTCATCTTCTATCTGGCGACCGACGGCCAGTTCATTGACGGCGAATATATCATGATCGACGGCGGACGTCTTGCCGCGGGAAGGGATCAGCTGTTATGAAGCCTTCATTTTTAGATAAGAAAAAACCGCTGATCACGGCCATGGTCCTGGAGCGGACGCCGGAGGCGGCCATTGAGAAGATCCGCCTTTCCATTGAAGGCGGCGCGGAGGCGATCGGCTTCCAGCTGGAGCGGATGGAAAGCGCTTACCAGACCGAAGACATTTTCCGGCGGATCTTTGAAGCCTGCGAAGGAAGACCGATCTACGTCTGCTTTTACCGGCACGGGTCGGACCGGGAGTATACGGACGAGGAATGTGCGGAGAAACTGCTGATGGCAGCGGATGCCGGCGCGACCCTGCTGGACGTGTTCGGCGACATGTTCAGCGAAGCCCCGTATTACCAGATCGCGGACGATCCGGAAGCCATCCGGCGCCAGAAGGAACTGACGGCCCAGATCCACCGGCGGGGCTGCGAAGTCCTGATCTCCAGCCACACCTGGAAGCCGCTCTCGGTCGATGAAAACCTGATGATCGCAAAGGCGCAGGCGGACCGCGGCGCGGACGTGATCAAGATCGTCGACAGTTCCGACGATCCCAAAGACCTGCCCGGCTTTATCGAGTCGATCCAGCGCATCCGGGAGGTGACCGGGAAGAAATTGCTGTTTCTGGTCAGCGGCGGCGACCGTATCCTCCGCGAGTTCGGGCCGGCGCTCGGCGTCTGCATGTACCTGACCGTGCATCATCACGGGGAGTTTGATACGCACGAGCAGCCGCTCTTAAAGGATGTGGTGGCGATCGACCGGGCCATCCGCTATCCGGAAGAAGCATAAAACGTGTTCTTGACGATAGAGGAGGAATAAAATGAAAGCGATTTTGATCCATGAAAATGATAATACCCTGCACTGGGAGGACGTTCCGGATCCGGTCATAAAGCCGGACGAGTGCCTCGTCCGCATCGAAGCGGCGGCGCTGAACCGTGCGGACCTGATGCAGCGGGAAGGCAAGTATCCGCCGCCGGCAGGCTGTCCGGAATGGATGGGCCTGGAGATCGCGGGAACGATCACGGAAGTCGGTGCGGAGGCGCAGGAAAAGTCTGCCTGGAAAGCGGGCGATAAGGTCTGTGCGCTGCTCGGGGGCGGCGGTTACGCGGAATACGCAAACGTCCGCTATGACATGCTGATGCCCGTCCCGGAAAACTGCAGCGTGATCGAAGCGGCGGCCATGCCCGAAGCGTTTGCGACGGCCTACCTGAACCTCTTCATCGAAGGGAAGATCAAGGCCGGGGACACGCTGCTCATGAACGCCGGCGCGAGCGGGCTCGCAAGCGTGATCATTCCGATGGCCAAAGCCTTCGGGATCCGCGTGATCACGACGGTGCTCACGGAAAAGATCGCCGAATCGATCCGCCACCTGAACGCGGACGTCGTCGTCCATACCGATACACAGGATATCGTGGAAGTGCTGAAAAAGGAGCTCGAAGCCGGGCATCCGGTAGACGTCGCGATCGACTGCCTCGGCGGCGAGGTCATGGGGAAGTGCCTGCCGTATCTTGCCTTCGGCGCGCGCTGGATCATGATTGCCACGCTGGCAGGCAACCTTACGACGGTCGACCTCCGGAACGTCTACGTACGGAACGTCCGGATCATCGGCAGCACGCTGCGCTCCAAGACGCCGGCAAAGAAGGCGGAGAT
>CADBQM010000120.1 GCA_902796795.1 uncultured Eubacteriales bacterium | reverse complement strand
GAGTAAGGTGGAAGGCAGGGGAACGGTCGACGTCGTGATCCCGGTATACCGGCCGGGCAGGGAGTTCGAAAAGGTCCTTTCCGGGCTCTTTTCCCAGACCCTGAAGCCGTCCCGCGTCATCCTGATGGTGACCGCGGACGCCGAAGGAAACAGTACGCTGCCGGCAGAATACCTGCAGAACGGCGTGGAGACTTATCTCGTCCGTCCTGAAGATTTTGACCACGGCGGGACTCGGAATGCCGGCATAGAGAAGAGCCAAGCGGACTACGTGCTCCTGATGACGCAGGACGCCGTCCCGGCGGACGACCGGCTGATCGAAAAGCTGCGCGCGTCCTTTGACCTTCATGAAGACTGCGCCGCCGCCTACGCGCGGCAGCTGCCGAAAGATGACGCAGGCGTCATCGAACGTTTCACCCGCGGCTACAATTATCCGGAGACGGCCGCCTATAAGACCGCCGCGGACCGGGAAGCACTGGGGATCCGTTCCCTGTACCTTTCCGACGTCACCGCCATGTACCTGCGGGAACGTTTTCTTACGCTCGGCGGTTTCATCGACCGGACGATCTTCAATGAGGACATGATCTTCGCGTCGAAGGCCATGGACGGCGGATACGGCATATACTACCAGCCGGAAGCCCGGGTCTGGCATTCGCATTCCTACACGGGACGGGAACAGTTCCGCAGGAATTTCGACCTCGCGGTCTCCCAGGCGGACCATCCGGAGGTCTTCGGGCGTTTCCGCTCGGAGGGCGAAGGGATCCGGATGGTAAAGAAGACGGCGGCCTTCCTTGTGAAGAACGGCGCTTTCTTCAAGGTTTTTTCACTGGTCTATCAGAGCGGGATGAAATATCTCGGTTATTATTTCGGAAAACGGTATCAGAAGCTCGGCGCCCGTATGGTGCAGCGCTTTACGATGAACCGGAATTACTGGAGGGGAACAAAATGGGACAGATCAAAGTAACACGCTGTGAGATCGAAGGCCTTGCGGTGATCGAGCCGGCCGTCCACCGGGACGCGCGCGGTTATTTTACCGAGACCTACAACAAGAAGGACATGGCGGAAGCGGGCCTTACGATGGAATTCGTGCAGGACAATCAGTCGATGTCCTCAAAAGGCGTGCTCCGCGGCCTGCATTTCCAGATCGCCCATCCGCAGGGAAAACTCGTGCGCGTGCTTTCCGGCGAAGTCTTTGACGTCGCAGTGGACGTGCGTCCCGGCAGCGCGACCTACGGCAAGTGGTTCGGCGTGGTGCTTTCCGCAGAGAACATGAAGCAGTTTTACATTCCCGAGGGCTTTGCCCACGGTTTTTACGTGATGTCCGAGACCGCGGTCTTCGCGTATAAGGTCACAGATTTCTATCATCCCGGAGATGAAGGCGGCCTTTCCTATGACGATCCCGAGATCGGCGTCGTCTGGCCGATCCCGGAAGGAGAGAAGCCTCTTCTTTCTGAACGTGACAAACTGTGGAAATCACTGTCTGAGACTTTTCCGGCAAAATAAGGCATGAAAGAAAAAGAACTGAAAAAGGTCGGGAAATGGATCCTGATCACATACGGCGTCCTCGCGCTCATGATCGGCGCGGGGGCTTTCCAGCGCCTCTTTTCGTCGGAGATCTTCGGGATCCGCGGCCTGTACGTCTATCTTGCGGCGGCGGTCCTGCTTTTCTTCGCGCTGCTTCTTTACGTGCGGCGTATGGAACGCGTCAACCGGGCGGGCGGCAGGAGCATCGGTCTCCGCTTCATCGCCACGATCTACAAATACCGCTTCCTGATCGAGCAGCTGGTCTCCCGCGATTTTAAGATCAAGTACCGTCGTTCGGTGCTCGGCGTTTTCTGGAGCTTCCTGAACCCGCTGCTCATGATGAGCGTGCAGTACGTGGTCTTCAGCCACCTCTTAAATATCCGGGGCGATATCCGTCATTACGCGATCTACCTGCTTTCCGGTATCGTGATGTGGAACGGCTTTACCGACTGCACGACCCAGGCCATGCGTTCGATCACGGGCTCCGCGGCGCTCATTACCAAGGTCTACGTGCCGAAATACATCTATCCGGTCACCAAGGTCTTTTCCGCGAGCATCAACGTCTTCCTTTCGCTGATCCCGCTGCTGCTCGTGACGCTCGTCTACGGCCTCTTTTCGGAGCCGAAGCTGTTCCTGACGAACGCCGTCCTGCTGCTGCCGTTCGGCCTGGTCTTCCTGATCGTCTTCTGTATCGGGATGGGCTTCCTGCTCTCGAGCCTGATGGTCTTTTTCCGTGATATCGAATTCCTGTGGACGGTGATCACCGCGATCTGGATGTACGCGACGCCCATCATCTACAGCCTCTCGATGTTCGAGGACCGGGCGCCCTGGCTCGTAAAACTCATGCAGTTCAATCCGCTGTATCATTATATCCAGTTCATCCGCACGATCATCCTGGAAGGCGCTTCGCCCGCACTGTCCGAGTACGGGATCTGCATGCTGTTTTCCCTGGTCATGCTGGCCGCCGGATATGCGGTATTTCACAAGACGCAGGATAAATTTATCCTGTATCTGTAGGAGGTGCGTATGGCGGAAGATGCTAAAAAAATGCTGTCGATCCGGGACGTGACGATGCGCTTCCGGATGGAAGAGGACCACACGACCTCCTTAAAGGAGACCGTGATGAAGATGTTCTCCGGGAACCTGCGCTTCAAGAGCTTTTATGCGCTCCGCGACGTGAGCTTTGACGTCTATAAGGGCGACGTGCTCGGGATCATCGGGCGCAACGGCGCCGGCAAGAGCACGATCCTGAAGATCATCTCCGGGATCATGAAGCCGACCCGCGGGACCGTGGAACGCTACGGGAACATCGTTCCCATGCTGGAGCTCGGCAGCGGTTTCGACTACGACCTATCCGGACGGGAGAACGTCTTCCTAAATGGCGCGATCCTCGGCTACGACAAGGCCTTCTTACGGGACCGCTATGACGAGATCCTCGCCTTTTCGGAGCTCGGGGAGTTCATTGATATGCCCCTCAGGAACTATTCCTCCGGCATGGTGATGCGGCTTGCGTTCTCGATCGCGACCGTCGTCGAGCCGGAGATCCTGATCGTCGACGAGATCCTTGCGGTCGG
>CADBQM010000119.1 GCA_902796795.1 uncultured Eubacteriales bacterium | reverse complement strand
TCACGCCCGACTTCAGGTAGGAGATCCCCTTCAGGATCGTCTGCATGCCCTGGCGCAGGTCATTCCTGTCCAGGAACAGGCCGTTGCCGAACAGGATCCACTGCGCGAAAAGCGGCACCCGCCTGAGTTCCTTCTTGGCGATAAAACCGGTCCGGTCTACCATGTAGGAGTAGGTGATGATGATGTCAAAGATACTGCGGTGATTCAGTATGTAAAGCGCGGCGCCGTCGCGCTTCACGTTCTCAAGGCCGGCGGCATCGACATGCGCGCCTGCGAGAAACACACCGCTCCTGCAGGCAAAACGGATATAATGGAAAGCCAGTGTTCCGGCGGCTTTCTCGTTCTTGAACAGCTTCAGGATCCCGATAACCGGGAATAAAAGGACCCCCAGCAATAAGTAGATCACGATATAAAGGAACAGGATGATCGTCCGCAGCATGATACACTCCTCCGCAGCAAACATACCCTATATTTATATCATGCACTGTTAAAAAAAACAAGCCGCGCCGCGCATCTCTCCTGCCCGGCAGCACCGCATTCCATAAGTTCAGGCAGGCGCCTCCCGGCGTTTGACCGCTTGCAAAGCGCCCCCGCTTCTCCTATAATAAAACTGTCATGAAAGCCAGGCCGATCCTTCAATATATCCGCCAGAAGGCGCTGGTGCAGCTGATCTTTCCGCTGCTTTTATTTATTGCGGCCGCGGTCATCCTGGTGAACCAGCCGCTGTACGAATACTTTTTTGTCAGCGACATCTCCGCTTCCGAGCCGCTGGTGGATTCCGTCAGCCGCGAGGAGCACTACGTCCGCACCGAAGCCCGGGATCTCTATTATACGGGCAGCGACTACTACGTGGACGGCGTCCTGACCGGCCACTATTATTACCAGCTGTTTGAAGATTACTGCCGGATCTACATCCTGAAGCCCGCTGCCGGCAAGCCTGCGGACATCTACATCAACGCCCGCACCGTGACCGGAAAGATCGTCCGCGCCGACCTTTCCACGAACGCCCTTTTCGACTCCATGGCAAACGCCCTCGACTGGACGCCGGCCGGCCTGGCCGCGGTCTGCGATCCCTATCTTGTCAGCGAAGTCGTCTATTTCCCGCTGCTTTCCCGCATCCTCTTTATCCTGGTGCTGATCTCCGTGCTCGCGGGCCTGGCCATCCTGATCTACACGCTGATCCTGCTGATCTTCCCCGGGCTTTCCGCTTCCTGCCTCCGGCTCCGCCGCTATGGCGACGCGGACGCGCTGCTCAGGGAAGCAGAGAATGAACTGAAAAGCGACGTACTGCTGAACACCGGCCGCCTGGTCCTGACGCCGCACTTCCTCGTCGAATACAACGCCGACCGTACGGCGATCATCCCGCTGAAGGCCGTGCTCTGGATCTTCCACCTGCGGGATATGCGCTATTCCGCCAAGGAGCACCGGGAGCGCATGTATTATTCCCTGCGGATCACCACGATCACCGGCGACGTCTTTACGCTCCGGGATTATCATAAGAATGAGCTGGAAAAGATCATGGACGTGCTGACCGAGCATTACCCGAACTTCTTCTACGACTATTCGGAAGAACACGAACGCATGGTGAACTACATTCTCGAAGAGAATGAAAAAGAATTGAAAGAAAAGAGAAAAAACAAGAAGGGTGCACCCTGACTCCTGTTTGAAAAAAGTCCGGGATCCGAACGTGGGTCATCTGTCGTCGGATCTGCCTTTCTGAATACTTTTTTTAGGCCGTTCTTCTCCCGTAACTTCCCGCCGTACCGCAAAGTCAGCGCATAAAAGGAACGCTCCGCTGCCGTTGTTTCCCATCATCAGCCTCTCACATTCCACAGCCGCCGGGTTCCATTTCCTCCCCGGCTTCAGCCGCTCAGCGCTTCAGGGACAGAAGGTACGTGATACAACATCTTTCCCCGGTATGTCCGCACAGGTCCCGCTCTTTTCTGATCTCCGTAGCCCGGCAGGCTTGCGGTCTTCTGTGCATTCCCGGCAGTAAGCACTGCTTTTTTCATCCTCAAATTAGCACGGACATGCGTTTCTTTCAATGGCTTCCCGCCTGTTTTTCCCCCGAAAAACGCCCTCTTTTTTCAGAGCCCGCACATCCTGTGCGCCCGGACCCCCGTATCCTCACAAACTGTCCGAAGACTGACTTTCTGCGTCCAAAGCCTGGATCCTCCGCATCCGGCGCTTCACACATTATTCACTTTACTATTTCGAAAAAAAAGAGTATGATGAATGTAGTAAAAGGCAGATTGTCCCTTCGGGACACTGCGATTCTTGAGAAAGGATGTGATGCGGTATGCGTATGGAACGTATCAATGACCGTCAGGTCCGCTGTCTGATCACTGCGCAGGATCTTAAACAGCGTAAACTGATGCTGCGCGAATTAAAATACGGCAACCGCGAAACGTCCGAGCTCTTCCGCGAGATCCTCACCCGCGCGACCACCGAATATGGCTTCAACGAAGACGAGCTCCCGGTGATGATCGAAGCGGTCCCCTTAAACGCGAACGAGCTGCTGATCATCCTCTCCGCCGTCGAGGACGCGGAAGAGCTGGACCCGCATTTCGCACACTTTGCCGAGCCGCCGGTCGAAAAAGACGCGGCGCCGCCGCAGGAGACCTTCTACGACCAGGGCGAAAATATGCCGCCCCTGCCGGTCTGCCTGGTCCGCTTCCCGGACATCGACGCGTGCATGCGTTTCTGCCGTTCCTTTGCCCGCTTCCCGGGCAGGAGTCGTTTGTATAAAACGGAAGAGCACGGCCTGCTGCTGGCGCTTCTCCGTCCGGAATCCATGTCCGGCCAGGACTTCTTCCGTTTCCTGAACACCGTCCTGGAATATGCGGACGTTGTCGATAACAGCGCCATCCTCTATGCCTACCTGGATGAGCATGAACATCCGGTCATGGAAGACCCGCTGAAGAAATTCAACTGACAATCATCAATTGCGAAAAGAAGCCGCCGGCACTGCCGGCGGCTTCCTTATATACTTTGCATACGGATCCTTCGTGCTCTCTGCGGATTCCGAAAT
>CADBQM010000118.1 GCA_902796795.1 uncultured Eubacteriales bacterium | reverse complement strand
TTCTTCCGGCGACGTAGTCCCGCCGGGACGCGGCGAAGGCCATGTGGAAGAGATCGCGAAGCAGTATATGGCGCAGGGCGGAACGCGCTTTACGATCGAGCCGCATCTCTGGAACGCGGCCGTCATCAAGACCCTGGAGAACGGAGAGCAGACGAGCGTTCTCGGAGAGAAGTATATCTACAGAAATTCGGACGAAGCTTTCGACGCGGCGGTACAGAACTTCCGCGCGCTGATCGGGGCATAAGAAAAGTCCGGGCAGTAAAAAAGGCGCCGGAACCCGGCACAGGGCATAAAAAACCGCCGGAAGCTTTTGCTTCCGGCGGTACAGAAGTCGGAGTGACAAGAATCGAACTTGCGGCCTCTTGAACCCCATTCAAGCGCTCTACCAAACTGAGCCACACCCCGACGCTTTTTAGAGCAAAGAAGATTATAGCAGATGAAATCTGAATTGTAAAGTGCTTCGCTGAAAAAACAAAACCACATCTTTTTCATATTTTTAAATTTCCTGTTGACAGGAAAAATCCCTTGTGCTAATCTGATAGATGCACTATTGTGCCGAAGTGGGTCTTTTTGGCCCTGAAACCCCTATTTTCCGTATGGCAGAGAGTGAGAAAAAGGCGCTCTTTGGTTATTGCGCGTTTTGCGTAAACGGGAAATAGAATCCAGGAAAAAAACGAACAGGAGCAGTTGTCCATGGAAAAAAACAGGATCCATCCGGTCAGATCGGGCAAAAACGTCCGCATGAGCTTCTCCCGTCAGAACGACGTACTGGAGATGCCGAATCTGATCGAGGTGCAGAAGGCGTCCTATGAATGGTTTCTCACGGAAGGCCTGAAAGAGGTGTTTGATGATATTTCCCCGGTGGGGGAGAACTTCAGCCAGCTCTCTCTGGAATTCGGTGCATTCCGCCTTTGCAGGGACGAAATCAAATACACCATCGAGGAGTGCAAGGAACGCGACGCGACCTATGCGGCGCCTCTGAAGGTGGTCGTGCGTCTTTATAACAAGACGAACGGTGAGATCAAGGATCACGAGATCTTTATGGGTGATCTCCCGCTGATGACGGATACGGGCTCCTTTGTGATCAACGGCGCGGAGCGCGTTATCGTCAGCCAGATCGTCCGTTCTCCGGGGATCTATTTCGACATTGACCATGACAAGCTCGGCAAGGAGCTTTATTCCAGTCAGATCATCCCCAACCGCGGCGCGTGGCTGGAGTATGAGACCGACTCCAACGATATTTTCTACGTGCGTGTCGACCGCATCGGCAAAGTCCCGGTGACGGCGCTTGTCCGCGCGCTCGGCTACGGCTCGAACCAGGAGATCCTGGAGCTCTTCGGCGAGGAACCGAAGATCGTTGCCACGCTGCAGAAGGACAAGACCCGCAACTATACCGAAGGTATCCTGGAACTCTACAAGAAGATCCGTCCCGGCGAGCCCCTGTCGGTCGACAGCGCGGAGTCGCTGATCGGCGGCATGCTTTTCGACGCCCGCCGCTACGACCTCGCCCATGTGGGCCGCTATAAATATAATAAGAAGCTGAACTTCCGCTACCGCCTGGCCGGCCAGACCCTGGCGGATCCCGCCGTGGATCCTTCTACCGGCGAGATCATCGCGGAAGCAGGTGCCGTTCCGGACCGCGCGCTCGCGCAGAAGATTCAGAACGCCGGCGTGCCTTTTGTCACTGTCGACGTGAACGGACGCCGCGTCAAGATCATTTCCAGCATGATGGTAGAAGCGGACGGCTATCTGCCCTTTAAGCCGGAAGAAGCGGGCATCCAGGAGATGGTCTACTATCCGGTGCTCATGGAGATCCTGGAGAGCGGCAAGGAAGGCGACGAGCTGAAGGAGGAGATCCGGAAGCGCATGCGTGAGCTCATTCCTTTCCACATTATGAAGGAAGAGATCATCGCCTCCATCAACTATCTGCTTTGCCTGGAATACGGCATCGGCAAAAAGGACGATATCGACCATCTGGGCAACCGCCGTATCCGTGCGGTGGGCGAGCTCCTGCAGAACCAGTACCGCATCGGCATGTCCCGTATGGAGCGTGTGGTGCGTGAGCGTATGGCGACGATCCCCGAGATGGAGAGCGTCACCCCGCAGAGCCTGATCAACATCAAGCCGGTCACGGCGGCGGTCAAGGAGTTCTTCGGTTCCTCGC
>CADBQM010000117.1 GCA_902796795.1 uncultured Eubacteriales bacterium | reverse complement strand
GTCTCATTGAAAAGCTCGGCGGCCCTGTGGAAGAAGTGAAACTCTGTGAGACGGCCTTTCCTGTCACAGACGAAGCTTTTCTTAAAAAAAGAGACCGTCTCGCCGCTTCCGCCCGCTTTGACGATCCGATTTTTTCACTGGCACGACAGTTCGCCGCGGCAGACACCATTGTGATCGCCGCGCCGTACTGGGACCTCTCCTTTCCCGCATCGCTGAAGCAGTATATCGAGCAGATCAATGTCGTGGGCCTGACGTTCCGTTATACGGAAGAAGGAATCCCGGAAGGATTGTGCAAGGCCAATAAGCTTTATTACGTCATGACCGCCGGCGGAAACTTCGTTCCTGAAGAATTCGGCTTTTTGTACATCCGTTCGCTGGCGGAGAACTTCTATGGCATCAGGGACACTAAGCTCATTCAGGCTGTGGGTCTTGACATCGACGGTGCGGATCCGGAGAAGATCCTGAAAGAATCCATGATTCTTATCTGACTTCAATAAGCGTACTTCCTTCGGCCTGAGAGAAAGCCGCCCCGCCTTTTTCTCCCGTAAGTTCGGCCCGATATGTTTTACCGGGTTCACTTTCATCCGCCTTTAGTGCCACTAAAACCATTCCGCCTCCCATATCCCAACAGCCTCAGGTTCGCCTTCTATTACTCTTTCAACTTTTGTAAAATAGGTCCTGCCGATAAAGATGTCAGACGGTTCTTTTAGAGTTTCCAAAAGCTTGATATCTGCAACGACACGTACTGTTTCCTTTGCCGCTTCATGATAGCGGCTTTTAAGGAAAAGTCAAGGAAAAGAAGCGCTTCCGTCACCACGAGCCTTTATAACCGATCCCGTATTCCTCCGTATAATAGTCGATGCGCTTTGAATCGTCGTAGACCGGCGGATAAAGGTTCTCTCCCTCTTTAAAGCCCGCGAGGCGGCAGACCGCTTCGTGCGCGCGCCGCGTCAGGTCCTCTTCCCGCTCCTTTGCGTCCAGCGAAGTATCCGGATACAGCGGCTCGCCGACGTTCAGCGTAAGACATGCGGTCTGGTGAAAGATCTTCTCCCGGATAAAGCCGGGCTTCCGGAAGGAAAACGCGAACGGCAGGACCGGCTTATCGAAGCGGCAGGCAAAGAAGGCCGGGCCGCGCTTGAACGGCCGGATCGGCCGGTAATATTCCCACATGCTGCCCTCCGCGTAGACATGGAGCCAGCCGCCGGATTCCAGAAGGCCCTGCACCGCCTTGACGTAGGCCGCCGTCGCACGCAGGTCGTTCTCCGGGATCGGGATGCCGCCGGTCATGCGGATCAGCGTCCCGTTCTCGCCGCGGATGTTCGGTGCCCAGGAAAGGATGTAGGGATTCGCCGGGCGTACGGTCCGCCGGAGCGCGAGATAGTCCCACATATGGACGTGGTTCGCGACCGAGATCACGCCCTTTTTCAGTTCTTCCCGATGTTCTTTCAGTTTTTCTTTCCCGCGGACCTTCAGCCCGAGCCGGATCCGCATCACCGGAAACACCACGATATTCAGTACCACGCGCACCAGGAACTGGCGGAATAAAAAGCCTTTGCTCCGGTCGACGTAAGGATAATAGCGGTCAAAGACCGTCCCGTCGTCTTTTTTGACGACCAGGTAGTGCCGGTCCGTATCTTCGGGATACGGGTATCTGACCGTTTTCGGATCGTAGTATTCTGCTGCCTGCTGTTTTTTCATTTTCTGTCCGGACTCCGCTTTGTTCTGATTCTAAACCGTCCTGCCCTTAGAACAGCGGCCGGACGGCCTTTATATTGTAGCATAAAGCCGGGCGCTTTTATACTTTTTTCTTGACACGGCCGCCCTGCTGTGTTAAAGTAACCGAAAACCAGCGGGAAAGGAGCATGTTCAGTGCTTATCCGGACAGGCAATCTTTATTTCGGCTTTACGTACGGCTATTACTTTAGCCGTTCTCTTTGCTGTGCCTGAATGGAGCCCGTAAGCCGCTGAATACCCGGATCATTTCACGGTTTCGTCCATTTGGGCGGGACCGTTTTTTATGTACCGGGAGGAAGAGAAACATTTTTACTGAAAAGGAAAGAGAGCGTTATGGTCATTACTGATTTTTTGGAAAGAAACGCAAGACTGTACGGCAATGAGACCGCCCTCGTGGAGATCAACCCCTCCGAAGCGCGGGACAAGGCGGTGACCTGGCGCGAAGCCAGCCTCATCGATTTCCAGCTGAAGGATTCCCCCTACCGCAGGGAGCTTTCCTGGCGGGATTTTGAGCGGCGCGCGAACCGCTTCGCCAATTTCCTCTTAAGCCGCGGCCTTTCGCGCGGCACCCGGGTCGCGATCCTGCTCACGAACTGCCTGGAATGGCTGCCCCTCTATTTTGGTACGCTGAAGGCGGGCATGCTGGCCGTTCCCCTGAACTTCCGCTATTCTGCCGATGAGATCCGCTACTGCCTGGACCTTTCGGACGCGTCGCTGCTCGTTTTCGGGCCGGAGTTCATCTCCCGTATCGACGAGATCAAGGACGATATCCCGAAGATCCACACGCTCCTCTACGTCGGGCGCGATACGCCGGACTTCGCCGAGGACGCGCTGCAGCTGATGTCCTACTGTTCTTCTTCCGTGCCGCCCGTGGAACTCAGTGAAGACGACGACGCGGTCATCTATTTTTCTTCCGGCACGACCGGCTTCCCGAAGGCGATCCTGCACGCGCACCGCTCGCTCATGACCGCGGCGCTCGTGGAGCAGAAACACCACGGCCAGACCCGGGACGACGTCTTCCTCTGCATCCCGCCGCTCTACCACACCGGCGCCAAGATGCACTGGTTCGGCTCCCTCGTCTCCGGCTCCAAGGCAGTGCTGCTGCGCGGCGTCAAGCCCGAGTGGATCCTGCGTACCGTGACCGAGGAAAAGTGCACGATCGTCTGGCTGCTCGTCCCGTGGGCCCAGGATATCCTGGACGCGATCGACAGCGGCAGGATCGATCTTTCCCACCACCTCTTCGACCAGTGGCGGCTCATGCACATCGGCGCGCAGCCGGTGCCCCCGAGCCTCATCGAGCGCTGGCTGAAGGTCTTCCCGAAGCACCAGTACGACACGAACTACGGCCTGTCCGAGTCCATCGGGCCCGGCTGCGTGCACTTAGGCGTCGAGAACGTGCATAAGGTCGGCGCGATCGGCCTGCCCGGCTATCTCTGGGAAGCCCGGATCGTAGATGAGAACGGAAACGACGTTACCGGCGAGGAAGTCGGCGAGCTGATCGTCAAGGGCCCCGGCGTCATGAAATGCTACTATAAGGATCCGGAAGCGACCGCGGAAGTCTTAAAGGACGGCTGGCTCTACACCGGCGATATGGCGAAGAAGGACGCGGACGGCTTCATCTACCTGGTCGACCGCAAGAAGGACGTCATCATCTCCGGCGGCGAGAACCTGTATCCGGTCCAGATCGAAGACTTCATGCGCCGCTTTGACAAGATCAAGGACGTGGCCGTCATCGGCCTGCCGGACCACCGGCTCGGCGAGATCGCGGCCGCGATCGTGGAGATCAAGGAAGACGAGACCTGCAGCGAGGAGGAGATCAACGACTTCTGCCTGCAGCTGCCCCGCTACAAGCGTCCCCGGAAGGTCATCTTCGACAAGGTCCCCAGGAATCCCACGGGCAAGATCGAAAAGCCGGTCCTGCGCGAGAAATACATCGGCGGCCGGCTCGTCGAAGAACAGATCACCGGCTGACGCCTTTCTACCGAATAGAAACAGGAGCAGATGAACATGAAAACACTGATGCTCGGAAACGAAGCCCTGGCCCGCGGCCTTTATGAAGCCGGCTGCCGCTTCGTCTCCTCCTACCCCGGTACCCCGAGTACCGAGATCACCGAAGCCGCCGCGAAGTATCCCGAGATCTACGCGGAATGGGCCCCCAATGAAAAGGTGGCGATGGAATCGGCCTTCGGCGCTTCCCTCTCCGGCGTCCGTGCCTTTACGGGCATGAAGCACGTCGGGATGAACGTCGCCGCGGACCCGATGTTCACGCTTTCCTATACCGGCGTGAACGCAGGCCTCCTGATCTGCGTTGCCGACGACCCGGGCATGCACTCGAGCCAGAACGAGCAGGATTCCCGCCACTACGCGATCGCAGCGAAGCTGCCGATGCTGGAGCCTTCGGACGCGGCGGAATGCCTGGCGTTCGCGAAGCTCGGCTTTGAACTTTCCGAACAGTTCGACACCCCGGTGATCCTGAGGACCTGCACGCGTGTCGCGCACTCCCAGAGCATCATCGAGACCGCGGAGCGCGAAGAGCCCGCAAGGAAGGCCTACGAAAAGAACGG
>CADBQM010000116.1 GCA_902796795.1 uncultured Eubacteriales bacterium | reverse complement strand
TGCTGCCGTTTATCCCCTTTGACCTTGCAAAGATCGCGCTTTCCGCCCTGATCGGCATCCCGGTAAGGAACGCGCTGAAAAAAGCGGCCCTGCTGCCGTCCATAGAAAGGAGTCCCCATGGCAGAGACGAAGCACCGGAAAAGGAATAAAGACGAAGCACCGCTGAAGGAGCGCGTTTTAAAGCTGCTGACAGAGCATCGCGGGGAATACCTTTCGGGCGAGATCCTGGCCGGAAAACTTTCCGTCAGCCGCCAGGCTGTCTGGAAAGCCGTGCGCACGCTGGAAGCGGAAGGTGTCCGGCTGAAGGGCGTAACGAACCGGGGCTATATGCTGAAAGAATCGGATGACCGTTTCACCTCCGCCGGGATCACCGCCCTTTTAAACGATGACGCGCGTGCGTTTTTCCGTCTCGAGACCGCGGCTGTCGTTACTTCTACGAATACCCTTCTCAAGGCACACGGCAGCTCCGGCGAAGCGGAAGGCCTGGTGCTCCTTGCCGAGATGCAGACGGCCGGGCGCGGCCGGACCGGGCGCAGTTTTTATTCGCCGGAAGGCAGCGGCCTTTACATGAGCCTCCTTCTCCGTCCGCCCTACCGGGCCGAAGTCAGCGTCCGCATCACGGCGCTCGCCGCCGTCTCGGCTGCGCGGGCCGTGGAAAAGACGCTTGCACATTTTTCCGGGAAGTCGGACGGCAGTGAAGAGAAGGGATCCGCGGATCCGGTCCGCATCAAGTGGGTGAACGATCTTTACCTGAACGGAAAAAAGATCTGCGGTATCCTGACGGAGGCTGCGCTCGATATGGAGAGCGGACGCACGGAATATGCGGTCCTTGGCCTTGGCTTCAACCTGGCGCCGCCGGTAGGCGGTTTCCCGGAGGAGTTAAGGGATATCGCCGGCAGCATCTTCGAAACCAGCTGCCCGCCGGGCGCCCGCGCCTATCTTGCCGCCGCCTTCCTGAATGATTTCCTGCCCGCCTTCCGGCGGCTCCCGGAAAAGGAATTCCTGCAGGAATACCGGGACCGCCAGCTGCTGATCGGAAAGGAGATCGAGGTGATCGAAGCCGACGGCAGCGTAAAAGAAGCGGCAGCCCTCGGGATCGATGAGAACTGCCGTCTGGTCGTGCGTATGAAAGGGGACGTCGGTACGCGTATCCTGGACAGCGGCGAAGTCCGCGCAAGGATGCGGCGCTGACCGGATCCGTCCGCGGACGCGCTTAAGGCTCCGCTTTGCGCGGCGCCGTATCGCCGTAATAGAGATACCGCCGTTCTTCGGGCGTCAGCTTGAGTTTGAGCGCGTGTAATGCCGCGTCGATATGCTTCTCTTTCGACGGCGTCATGATCGGGAGCACGTCCATCGGCGAAGCAAGCAGCCAGGCGATCGCGATCTCGCTGACCGGGACCCCCTTCTCCTTTGCCATTTCTTCCGCGCGTTTCAGTCGCGCGACGTTTTCCGGATAATAGTATTCCATGATGGGCCCGCGGTTCAGGCATTCCTCGATCGCGGGTCCGTCCGTCACATATTTTCCGGAAAGGAAGCCGCGGCCGAGCGCCGAGTAGCTGAGGACCGGCATCCGCTTTTCAGCAAGCCACGCCCTGTAATCTGCGTTCTCGTCGCCGGAGATCGTCACGCTGCCGCCCCAGGGATCGAACACGAGACGCGCCATGCAGTAGTTGGGACTGAGCGCCGTAAAGCCGGTGAGCCCGTGGGCTGCCGCATAATCATTGGCTTCCTTTACGCGCTGCATCGTCCAGTTGGAGCCGCCGAAATGGCGGATCCTGCCAAGTGCTTTCATTTCATTCAGCGCTTCCACGATCTCATCGACCGGTTTTGTCGGATCGTCCCGGTGCAGGATATAGAGTTCCACGTGGTCGGTCTGCAGCCGTTCCTGGGAGATCCGGACCTGGTTTCGGATGGTGTCTCCCGAAAAAACGTCGGTACTGCCGTGTTCGCCGGGATCGCAGCCCTTATCGAGGATCACCATCTCGTCCCGGTGCCCGCGTGCAGCGATCCAGCGGCCCAGGCTTTCTTCACATTTTCCTCTTCCGTAGGAATGGGCCGTATCAAAAATGCGGAAGCCCTTCTCCCACGCAAGGTCATAAGCGTCCATCGCGGCGCCGATATCGTCGCCGCCCGCCGCGCCGGGCGTGCCGTACACGAACCGGGAAACCGGTGTTTCAAGATCCAGCAAGTTTCTGTACGTCATCTGCTCTGCCATCATTACTTCCTTTCCGGCGCTTTCGCCGCTGTGTTACGGATCCCTGTATCCTTCACCT
>CADBQM010000115.1 GCA_902796795.1 uncultured Eubacteriales bacterium | reverse complement strand
CTCGCCGACCAGGCCGACCATGATCGTATCCATCATGTTGACGCCGACCGTGATCAGGCTCTGCGCAGCGATCGGCAGCGCCACCACGGCGACGGTCTTATAGAAGTTTTTATCTTTGGTGATCAGTTTTCCGAACAAGGCGCAGGCCTCCTTCTAAGGATCTTTTTGCTTATTATAACACAGAAGGCTTCCATTATATTTTCGATAACATGACTCTTTTTTTAGTCTAATTGCGCTTTTTCGGGGGATCTGCCTTTTTTAATTGAAGAGATCCCCGGCGCCTGTTATACTGGGATCGTCACCAGACAGCCGTACAAGGCCGGCAGGCCTTGACATAAAAAGAATCTGAACGAGGTGAAACGGATGGAATGGAGGATCCTGAACGAACAGATGCTGCACGGCGGGGACTATAATCCCGACCAGTGGCTGGACCGGCCCGATATCCTGAAAAAGGACATCGAGCTCATGAAAGAGGCACACGTCAACGCGGTCTCGGTCGGCATCTTTGCCTGGGCAAAGCTGGAGCCGGAAGAAGGCCGCTACGATTTTGAATGGCTGAAGAAAGTCATCGACGATCTCTATGAAAACGGCATTTATACCGTGCTCGCGACGCCCTCCGGCGCCCGGCCGGTCTGGATGGCGCTGAACCACCCGGAAGTGCTGCGCGTCGGTCCGGATCTCGTCCGGAACCAGATGGGCGGCCGCCACAACCACTGCTATACTTCTCCTTACTACAGAGAAAAAGTCCGCGAGATGGACCGGCGGCTTTCCGAAGCCTTCGGCAGGCATCCCGGCGTGATCCTCTGGCATATCTCCAACGAATACGGCGGTGAATGCTACTGCCCGCTCTGCCAGGCGGAATTCCGGAAATGGCTGAAAAAGAAATACGGGACGATCGAAAAGCTGAACAGTGAATGGTGGACCGCCTTCTGGAGCCACACATATTCTTCCTTTGAGCAGATCGAACCGCCGCTCCTCCGCGGCGAAGGCTCCGTCCACGGTCTCGTCCTGGACTGGAAGCGCTTCGTGACCGACCGTACCGTGGACTTCTGCGCCTGGGAAAAGGCTGCGATCCGCGAAGGCGGCTCGGACGTGCCCGTGACCACCAATCTCATGGGCTTCTATAACGGCCTGAACTATTTCAAGTTCCGGGACGTGCTCGATATCGCTTCCTGGGACAACTACCCCTTCTGGCACAGGGATCCGGAAGACGAAAGCGACGTCGCAATCACCGCGGCCGCGACGCACGACCTCATGCGCTGCATCAAACAGGAGCCTTTCCTGCTGATGGAGAGCGTTCCCGGCGCCGTCAACTGGCAGCCGGTCTGCCGCATCAAAAAGCCCGGCATGCATGCGCTCTCTTCGCTGCAGGCCGTCGCCCACGGTTCGAATTCCGTCCAGTATTTCCAGTGGCGTAAGAGCCGCGGTTCCTCGGAGAAGTTCCACGGCGCAGTCGTCGGCCACGACGGCACGGACAATACACGGATGTTCCGCGAGATCGCGTCGCTCGGCGAGACCCTCGAAAAGATCAGCGCACTCTGCAAAACGAACGTAGAACCGGAAGTCGCCATCATCTACGACTGGGAGAACCGCTGGGCGCTCGATGAAGTCCAGGGCTTGATCAACGGGACCGGCATCGACGTCAAAGGCCGGGCCGGTGACCCGAAACAGTACGGGCCGACGGTGCTCGACCACTACTCTGCCTTCTGGCGCAAGGGCATCCCGGTGGATATCGTGGATATGTCCTGCGACTTCAGCCGTTACAAGCTCGTCATCGCGCCGATGCTTTATCTGCAGCGCGAAGACATCGTCGAAAAGCTGCGCGCCTTCGTCGAAAACGGCGGAACGCTCATCGGCACCTACTGGAGCGGCCTCGTGAATGAAAACGACCTCTGCTTCCAGGGCTTTGCCCCGAACGGACTGAAGGATGTTTTCGGCCTTTACGCGGAAGAGATCGACGCGCTCTGGCCGGATCAGAAAAACCACCTGGTCCTGCCCTGCGGTACGCGCTACGAGATCAGCGACTACTGCGAGATCGTCCATCCGGATACGGCAGAAGTACTGGCGGCCTACGGCGAAGATTTCTACGCCGGCTGCCCGGTCCTCACGAAGAACCGCTTCGGCCGGGGGCAGGCCTACTATCTCGCCGGCCGCGCGGGACGCGATTTCTTCCTGGATTTCTACGGGAATCTTGCAAAAGACCTGGCGCTCACACCCGCGCTCGGCGAAACGGTCCTGCCGCACAACGTCACCGCAGGTCTCCGGAAGAACGATACGGACGCCTATGTAATCGTCCAGAACTATAACGCGGAAGCCGTTAACTTCCCGCTTGCCGGCAGCTACCGGGAATTCGAAAGCGGCGCGCCTGTCACAGAACTTGCGCTGCCGCCCTACGGCGTCGCATTCCT
>CADBQM010000114.1 GCA_902796795.1 uncultured Eubacteriales bacterium | reverse complement strand
GCGGGCGACGTCTTCCACGGCGCGCTCGACGCGGCACTGATAAAGGGCATGACGCCCGAACAGGCGGTCCGTTTCGCTTCCGCGACCAGCGCACTCAAATGCACGCATTTCGGCGCTTCGGAAGGCGCGCCGCACTACGATGAAGTCGTGGCGTTCCTGAAGGAAAGAGAAGCACTTTAAGACCGATCCCGGCGGGGCTGTTGCTCCGCCGGTTTTTTATGCTATGATAAGAGAAACAGGAGGCTTTACTTATGGCTGGAAAGGTCCTGAACTACGGTTCCCTGAATATCGATCTCGTTTATACGGTCCCGCACATCGTGCGGCCCGGCGAGACGCTCACGAGCCTGAACTACGCACGCTTTCCGGGCGGCAAGGGGCTGAATCAGTCCATTGCACTGAAACGCGCCGGCGCTGAGACCTGTCACGCCGGTTCCATCGGGGAAGACGGCCGTTTCCTTGCGGAACTGCTTCAGGCGGACGGCGTGGACGTTTCCCGTGTCGCCGTACTGGACGCGCCGACCGGCCACGCACTGATCCAGGTGGAGGAGGGCGGCCAGAACTGCATCGTGCTCTTCCCGGGGACCAACCGGATGAACGCGGCGCAGGCCCCGGACGCCCTGCTGAACGGCTTCGGCGAAGGCGACTTCCTGCTCCTGCAGAACGAGGTGGACGGAAACGCCGCCGTCATGGAAGAAGCGAAGAAACGCGGCATGAAGATCGCGCTGAATCCCTCGCCCATGGACGAAGAAGTGCTTCAGCTCCCCTTAAGCCTCGTGGACCTCTTCCTCGTGAATGAAGTGGAAGGCGCAGACCTGACCGGCGAAGAGGCGCCGGAAAAGATCCTGGACGCGATGGCGGAAAAATACCCGGGCGCCGCCGTAGTGCTCACGCTCGGCAGCCGCGGCAGTATGTATGCGGACGGGAAGGTCCGGCTTTCCCAGCCGATCTTTCCCTGCGAAGTCGTGGATACGACGGCTGCCGGCGACACCTTTACAGGCTATGTGCTTAATGGCCTGCTTGCCGGGGAGGCGCCGGAAGTCTTTATGCGCCGCGCGACGATGGCTTCCTCGATCGCCGTTTCCCGCGCCGGCGCCGCACCGTCGATCCCGTACCGGAAAGAGGTGGAGGAGGCGCTCGGCCGGCTGTAACGCTGCTGTCAGGCAAAATATACGGTTTAGCACTCTCATCTTGACAGTGCTAACAACTGGTGCTATAGTAATCTCTGTGCTTTCAGGGCACAGAGATTTTTTATGCATTTTTGTTCCGGGCAGCGCCGGGACATGAAATAAACAGGAGGCAGCAATCATGCAGGAGAGAAGAGGAAGCCTGTCGATCGACAGCGAGAATATTTTCCCGATCATCAAAAAGTGGCTCTATTCGGACCACGATATTTTCTTAAGAGAAGCCGTTTCGAACGGCTGTGACGCGATCACCAAGCTGAAGAAGCTGGCGCTCGTCGGGGAAGCCGAGCTTCCGGAAGACTACAAGCCGAAGCTCACGGTCCGTGTGAGCTCCGTAAACAAGACCATTTCGATCACGGATAACGGGATCGGCATGACGGCGGACGAAGTCGACCGCTACATCAACCAGATCGCTTTTTCCGGCGCAGCGGATTTCCTGAACCGTTACAAGGACAAGGCAAACGAGGACCAGATCATCGGGCACTTCGGCCTCGGCTTTTATTCCGTGTTCATGGTCTCCGACCGTGTAACGATCGACACCCTTTCCTTTGAAAAGGATGCGGAGCCGGTGCACTGGGAGTCGGAAGGCGGCATCGACTTTGAGATGACGGACGGCGGCCGCAAAGAAGTCGGCACCACCGTCACCCTGTACCTTTCCGAGGATTCCTATGAATTCTCCAATGAATACCGCGTGCGCGAGATCCTGGAGAAATATTGCTCCTTCATGCCTTACGAGATCTACCTGGTCAACGCGGACACCGAAGAAGAGGAAGCAAAGAAGGCTGCCGCGAAAGCTGCGGAAGAGGCTGTGAAGGCAGCAGAAGGTGAAACGGCGGAGAACGAAGAAGCCGCGAAAGAGGAACCGAAGAAGCCGGAACCGAAGCCGGTCAACGATACCGCGCCGCTCTTCGCAAAACACCCGAACGAGTGCAGCGATGAGGACTACAAGGCATTCTACCGGAAGGTCTTCCACGATTACAAGGAGCCCCTGTTCTGGATCCACCTGAACATGGACTACCCCTTCAACCTGAAGGGCATCCTGTACTTCCCGAAGATCAACCTGGGCTACGATTCGCTGGAAGGCACGATCAAGCTCTACAACAACCAGGTCTTCGTCGCTGATAATATCAAGGAAGTCATCCCGGAATACATGATGCTCTTAAAGGGCGTCATCGACTGCCCGGACCTGCCGCTGAACGTATCGAGAAGCGCGCTGCAGAACGACGGCTTTGTGAAGAAGATCCAGGATTATATCAGCAGGAAGCTTGCGGACAAGCTCTCCGGCCTCTGCAAGGTCGACCGGGAATTCTACGAAAAGAACTGGGATTCCGTGAG
>CADBQM010000113.1 GCA_902796795.1 uncultured Eubacteriales bacterium | reverse complement strand
GTCGATCTGCATGAAATTGACCTTGCCCACGGGGAAGGAAGACGGCTTCGACAGGGCAATTCCCAGCAGAGAACCGGCGCAGGCAATATGATACTGCGGCGCGTTCTCGCAGAAGTATTTCATGGAATTGATGACCTTCGGGCAATCCTGCACCTCGTCGAAAATGATCAGGGTCTTTTCCGGCAGGATCTTTTGCCCGCTGGCCAGCATGAGGTTTTGCAGGATGCGGTCAATGTCCTTGGTGGTCTCGAAAAACTGCCGGTATTCCTCGTTCTCGTCAAAGTTGAAGTATGGTCCACAGCACGATGAACCACTTCCTGATAAAGCAGCTCTGACGCAAAAAAGATCCGGCTCACTTTTCGAGCCGGATCTTTTTTAGTATTTCGGTATCCGCCGGACAGAAATCGTAGTCCGGGATCTCCGCCGGTGTGATCCACCGAAGGTCATTGTGTTCGATGAGCTTCGGTTCTCCCGCCGCGATCTCCGCCTTAAACAGGGTCAGGCGGACGGTGATGTCCGGATATTCGTGCACGACTTCCATGTACACGTCGCCGACGCTTAGCTCAATGTCCAGTTCCTCCCTGCACTCCCGGATCAGCGCCGCTTCCTTCGTCTCCCCGGGCTCTACTTTTCCCCCGACAAATTCCCAGAGGAGCGCCCGGGCCTTATTCGCCGGCCGCTGGCAGATCATAAAGCGCCCGTCCCGGAAGATCAGGGCTGCCACGACTTCGATGGGGGCTTTCGCCGCCCGTACGTTCTCTTCCATTACTGCCTTCCTTATGATCTTGCTGCTTCAGGCTTTTCCGCGGACGCGTACAGCCAGCCTTCATAGGTATCAAAGAAATCCTCCGCGGCTTTCTTCATGCAGATCGAGACCTGATCCGGGTCTTTGAACCCGATCGTGATCACCAGCAGCCCGAAGTAACGGTCGATGACCTGCACCCGGAGCTGCAGTTTTTTCTCTTCGATCCAGCCGGCCGAGACCGCCGCGTCATAGCAAAAATCCGTCATCCGGTGGAGATTCCCGTGGCTGTCCGAATAGCCGTATTCCGGAAACTTTACGAAGCGGTTCTCTTTCCGACCGAATTCGAGCCGCTTTTCGCCCTGCGCGTTCTCGTAGACGAGCGCGCCGCCGGTCTCCGCAAAATCGAGCCGGAACCACTTCCAGCCCATCGGATTCTCATGGCAGACGTATTTCTTCCCGAAAATGTCCAGTTCAAAGGGCGACGCGGCTTTCCCGCGGGCCACGGAAAGCTTCAGCGGGGCATCCAGCGGGATCTCCTTCTCCACCGGTCTCGCCCCGTCAAGGTGCGCGGCGATCAGGTCGTAGAAAGCCCGGAAGACGCGCGGCGTATCAAGCGCCGAGGAAAGCTGGTCGTCGGCGTTAAAGACCAGGATCAGGTCCTTGTCCGGACAGCAGACCGCGTACTGGCCGCCCATGCCGTTCATGGAATAGCCGCCCTGCTCCGTCATCCAGAACTGGTAACCGTAGCCCCAGGTACTGCTTGTGCAGGCGTCGGTCATGTTCGTGTCGTTCTGGAACGAGGTCGCTTCCCTCAGATATTCGGCATCTAACAGCTGCTCCCCTTCCCAGGACCCGCCGTTCATGACAAAGCGTGCGAAGTGAAGCAGGGCGCGCGGGCGGCAGATCAGCGCGGAATCGCCCCAGGGCGTCCCGTCGATCGTGAAAAGGACTTCCGCGTCTTCAAAACAGCCAAGCCGGTCCAGCACCTTCTCCTTCAGGTAATCCAGGAAAGGCATGCCGGAAAGGCGCTCGACAAGACAGCTCAGCACATAGGAGCCGTTGGAATCATAATCAAAGAGCGTACCGGGATATTTGTCCGCCTTGCGGCTGAAATAGTACTGCAGGCGGTCCGTGACCTCCGGCAGGAACCAGTTAAAGCCGACAAAGCAGGTGGACATCATGAGCATATCCCGGATGGTCTGTGTCATCAGGAGCGGATCCGGATCCAGGCCGAGCTTGTCCGGGAAGTATTTGACGATCGGATCGTCCAGCGAAAGCTTCCCGTCCTGCAGAAGGAAGCCGATCGCGACCGAAACGAAGCTTTTGGTCACGGAATACATCCGGTGCGGGAATTCCGCCGTGAACGGCGCCCAGTATTTTTCAAAAAAGATCTGATCGCCGCGCATCATGAGCACGTCATGGAGATTGATCCGCTGTTCTTCCATCTTCGCGAGGAAACGGCGGATATATTTCGGATCAAGGCCGGCCTTTTCCGGCGTGGTGTATGTTATCATGCTTTCCCTTTTATTCCGGTCCTTCTCTATATCCGGAACCGGCTTCCTGTCATTTCTTTATACGATTCCGCCCCGCTCGGCCGCCGCCGTCTGGATGCGGTTCATCCGGGCATAGCTGCCGTTCAGTTTCACGAGCTCCGCATGGCTGCCGCTCTCCGTCACACGGCCTTCCTCGATCACGAGGATCATATCCGCGTTCCGGATCGTAGAGAGCCGGTGCGCGATCGCAATGATCGTGCGCTTGCCCGCGATCCCGGAGATCGCCGTCTGGATCTGCTGCTCGGTCTCTACGTCGACGGAAGCCGTCGCTTCGTCCAGGATGATGATCGGGGAACGGCGGAGGATCGCCCGCGCGATCGCCACACGCTGCTTCTGTCCGCCGGACAGGCGCAGGCCGCGCTCGCCGACCTGGGTATCGTAACCGTCCGGCATCTCCATGATGTCGGCGTCGATATTCGCCGCCTTCGCCGCCGCGCGGATCTCGTCCAGTCCGGCTTCGGGCCGTGCGTAGCCGATATTCTCCGCGATCGTCCCGTTGAAGAGGAAGGTATCCTGCAGCACCGGCGCGATGTTGTCGCGGAGGCTCTCGATCGTCACATTCTGGATGTCATGGCCATCCACGAGGATCCGGCCGGACGTCGGCTCATAAAAGCGCGAGATCAGCTGGGTCAGGGTCGTCTTGCCCACGCCCGTCGGCCCGACGAGTGCGATCATCTTGCCCGGCTCGCAGTGGAAGGAAACGTCGGAAAGCACCGGCTGCCCCTCTTCATAAGAGAAGCTCACATGCTCGAACTCGATCTCGCCCTGGACGTTCTTCAGCTCTTCCGCCTGCGGCTTGTCCTGGATCTCGCAGGGCGCGTCCAGGATCATCATGACACGCTCCGCGCCGGCCAGCGACTGCTGCATGCTCTCGAGCAGGTTCGCCAGCCCGGTCACCGGGGCATAGAAAAGACTTAAGTACAGCATGAAGGCGACGATGTCTTCCACGCTGAGACCTTCACGCAGGGCGAGGATACCGCCGAATGCAACGACGAGCACGGTGCCGAGCGAAGAGATGAATTCGACCGTCGGATGGAACACGGCGCTGATCTGCAGCGCTTTCAGCATCGCCCGCACGTGGTCGAAATTCTTTTCGTTGACGCGCTCGGTCTCATACTCTTCCCGACCGAAAGACTGGATCTCATGGACACCGGAAAGATTGTCCTGCAGCTTGCCGTTCAGTTCGCCCATCTTCCGCTGTGACAGGCGGAAATACGGCTGCACCTTTTTCGAGAAGATGAATCCGGAGACCGCGATGAACGGAATCGGCGCGCAGGTGATGAGCGCGAGCTTCCAGTTGATGAACAGCAGCACGATCAGCACACCGAGGAAGGTCACGACGTTGGTGATCGTCTCGGGGATCATGTGTGCGTAGAGGAGCTCGAAATCACGCGTGTCGTTTACGACGCGGCTCATCAGGTCACCGGTCTGTTTATCATGGAAGAAGCCCAGGTGCATGCGCTCCAGCTTGTCATAGACTTTGGTACGGAGATCGCCGACCAGGTACCAGGCCGCCTTGTGCGCCAGATAATTGCTCATAAAACGGAAAAGGACGCGCAGCAGGTACAGCCCGAGCAGGATCAGCACCAGCACGCCGATCGACTTCAGGCTCGCCTCCGTCATGCCGGCGGAGACGATGCCGGTCATCCGGGACAGCGCGCGCGGGGCCGCCAGGTTCACGAGCGTGAGCCCGAAGGTCGCGCCGATCGCCAGGATATAAAGCCCCCGGTAGCGGATCGCCTCTTTACTTAATTTCAATAACAGCTTCAAAACATTACCTCCGGCAGATAGTTCTACATTTAACAACTATAAGGATTACGTACCGATTCGTCAAGCATTCCGCGATCAGGAAATCAAACAAAATGTACTGCCCCGGCCGGTCCGGGGCGCTGTTCCGCTATTTCCTGCGCCGACCGGGGCTATATCATAATATTTCTTGGATTTTCTATGGATTTTAATCCCGGTTTCATTTAGGATATAGGGGAAGGATCTTCCGGCAGACATTGCCGGTGATCCGCAAAACCAGCCGTGCGACGACGCCGCTTTCTGAAAAGCCTGCCGGCAGATCCTGTCGCTGTGAAAGGAGCCTTTCCCCATGGGAGCAAAAGCAGAAGAGACCAGAACCTACAATAACGTTCCGATGCAGTTCTTTATCGATAAGTGCCGCGCGATCAACAATGCCGGTCTGAACGTCACATTGAAATCAGAAAATCCGGAATCCAACGGTACCGTCTGGTTCCGCATCCATCACGGCATGACGATGCTCTCCTACGCGGAAAAGATCACAGTCACGCTGAAGCCCGCCGGTGCCGGCACCGAAGTGAACGTCTTCTCCACCTGCGGCCTGCCGACCCAGGTCATCGATTACGGCAAGAACCGCCAGAACGTCAATGCGATCTTCCGCTACCTGGAGACCGGGATCGAGAGCGCACAGCGTCCGCAGGAGCAGTACCGCCCGCCCGTGCAGCCGGCACAGCCGCAGTACCAGCAGACTCCTCCACAGGCAGCGCCCCAGCAATACCAGCAGCCCGCTCAGCCGCAGTACCAGCAAGTTTCTCAGCAGTATCAGCAGCCCAACCAGCAGACACCGCAGCGGCAGTTCAGCCAGGCTACACAGCAGGAGATCTACCGCACCGCTCCGCAGGC
>CADBQM010000112.1 GCA_902796795.1 uncultured Eubacteriales bacterium | reverse complement strand
TCCATGGATTCCCGGATCTTTTCGAGCTCCGGATACCCCTGCTCCTCCGCGTAAGCGTCGTAGGCCTCTGTGAGCGCCTTGGTAAAAGCCTCCCTTTCTTCTTCCGGAAACGTGATATTGGAGAGCTGTTCCCGGAGCATCTGTGCCTTTTCCTCCACCAGCGCCTGGCCGGCTTCGGACTCCAGGTAGGTACGGAAGCCGTCGATGAGCTCCTGGGGATCGGTGATGCCTTCTTCCTCCGCATACGTCAGGTATGCGGCGAAGATATCGTTCATGATCTCCGTCAGCTGTTCGCCGGTGATGAGGTATTCCGCATTTTCCTCGGCAAACTGCGTGACCGTGTTACTGATGATCTCCTGCGCTTCCTCCGTCTGGAAGAACTCGTTCATCGACTCCGGCAGGCGGGTGTAATCCGTGCTTTCGTCCGACGACGCGTATTTGGTGTAGTCCTCCGCAACGTCGGTAAAGAGCTCGCGGAGACCGTCCGGTGAAAACTGGACGTTCACGCCCTGCATCACGGAAGCCAGATCCGCCTGCGGGACCTGGATATTGCTGAGGTCGATCTTCGTGAAGTCCACGGCGGAGGAAAGATCCAGGTCGGAAAGGTCGCTGAAGCCGTCCATATTGAAATCGTCTGCGCTGTAGCTGAAGGCGTTCTTGATGGCGTCTTCGTTGATCGCGATCAGCGAAGCCATATCAAAGCCGCTCTCTTCTTCCTCATCCCCGAAATTCTTGCCCGTAAAGACGTTGGTCTCCGGATCCGCGAGCTGTGCTTTTGTGATGGCCGCAGATTCGGAAGCCGAAAGCACGCGCGGGATCAGGCCCGGCTCATAGCAGATGCCCGTGGAAAGGATGGCGGCGGTATCGCCCGCATTGCCCTTGACGATGCCGCTGATCTTAAGCTTCAGGCCCTTTTCGACCAGATTACGCATAAAATAGCGGTCTTCGGTCTTATCTTTATAGACGTTGTATTCTTTGTCATAGAGATACAGGTCGGTGGGGCTCACGACGCTGAATTCCAGCGCCAGGAAATCTTCGTAATCGTAGAATTCCGTGCTGACGTCCTTCGGCTGCGCTTCCTCGCCGTTCGCGAACTTCTTTAAAAGTTCGTCCATCTCGTCCGCATCCTTGATCCCGACCTGGTACAGAAGAAGGTCGCTCACGCTGCCCGCCGGCGTCAGCACGAGCACACACTCCAGCTCGTTCTCCGGCCAGCGGCCTGCGACGAGCTCATAATGACTTTCATATAAGGAACGTTCTTCCGGCAGTGCGTGGAAGATATCGCTGCCGTACATATTGGATCCCGTAAAGCTGCTCATCAGGCTGGCCCCGCCGAATCCGAGCGACTCAAAAGTGGAGTCCGGATGGATCCGCCGCGCCCGTCCTTTATGCAGCCGGTAGATCTGCGGCTCCAGGTCAAATGCATATTCCACCGCGCGGGCATAATCGTGGATATGCGACTCCCCGCTGTCGAACCAGGCCTTCAGCGCCTTCAGGTCGTTGGAGCTTAAGCCGGAGAAGAAGCCTTTGATCAGATTGACCGCGCGGACCTTGTTGTCTTCATGGAGCTCTTCCCGGGACAGGCTGGTCCCGGCGAGCATCGCGCTTAGATCCAGGCCGGAGCTCGTGATCGTGATCGGGTATTCGGAGAGCGTCCGTTCTTCGATACCGTGGATATACTGTGTCCCGCCGTAGGACATGGACAGGATGAGCGCGATGCCGATGATCCCGATCGAGCCTGCAAAGGCCACGAGGATCGTCCGTGCCTTTTTGGTCATCAGGTTGTTGAAGGAAAGCAGGATCGCCGCCAGGAAGGACATGGAGGCCTTGCCGAGGTTCCGGTGCACCGCAGGCGGCGCGGCCGCGACTTCACAGGGCGCGGAATCCGCAATGATCCGCCCGTCCTGCAGCCGGATGATACGGGTCGCATAGCGGTCCGCAAGCTCCGGGTTGTGCGTGACCATGACGACGAGGCGGTCCGCCGCGATCTCCTTCAAGAGGTCCATGACCTGCAGGGAGGTATCAGAGTCCAGAGCGCCGGTCGGTTCGTCCGCAAGCAGGATGTCCGGATCATTCACGAGGGCACGCGCGATCGCGACGCGCTGCATCTGCCCGCCGGAAAGCTGGTTGGGGATCTTGTGCGCATGCTCCGCAAGCCCCACCTTTTCCAGCGCCTCATACGCGCGCCGGCTCCTCTCCTTTCCGGAAACGCCGGAGATCGTGAGCGCCAGTTCCACGTTCTTCTGCACCGTCTGGTGCGGGATCAGGTTGTAGCTCTGGAAAACGAAGCCGATCGTATGGTTCCTGTAGGAGTCCCAGTCCCGGTCCGTATACTTTTTCGTGGAAACGTCGTTGATGATGAGGTCGCCGCTGTCGTAGCGGTCGAGCCCGCCGATGAT
>CADBQM010000111.1 GCA_902796795.1 uncultured Eubacteriales bacterium | reverse complement strand
CTGGAGCCGACCGGCTATTCGGAAGGCTGGGCGAAGTACGTGGAGTTCATGGCATACGACTTTATCGACGATATCTCCGAGACAGCCGCGGAATACCTGCGGGCCAACGCGCTCGCGACGATCTGCATCCACGCCCGTGTGGACCTCGGGATCCACTATGAGGGCTGGGACCTTGACGATATCGATGATTATGTCGGCCAGTACTTCAACGACAGCAGGGAAGTCGCGGAATGGATGATGAGTTATATCAGCGGCGATCCGGGCGGATACCTGGACTACGCGGTCGGCGTCGCGGAGATCTACGGCCTGTTAAACGAAGCAGATAAGAGCGGCGACTATGATCTTTACGAATTCCATGAGCGGCTCCTGGATCTGGCGGGAGCGCCGTTCCCGGTGATCGAAAAGTACATGTTTGACTGACGGCAATAAAAAAGAAGCGGATCCGGATAAAAGCGGACCCGCTTCTTTTTATGTCTGCTTCCGAAAGTCAGAACTGACCCTGGATGTAGGATTTGATCGCCCGGAAGGTCTCGTCGCTGATCACGTGCTCCATGCGGCAGGCGTCCCGGACCGCGGTCTTTTCATCGACGCCGAGCATCATGAGCGCGCGGGAGAGCAGTTCGTGGCGCTCATAGATCTTATAGGCGATCTCCATGCCTTCCGCAGTCAGCGAGATACCGCCGTCGTCGCCGATCCGGATGTAGTTCTCATCCCTGAGGAGGTGCATCGCCCGGCTGACGGAGGGCTTGGAAAAGCCCATATATTCACCGATATCGATCGCCCGGACAAGGCTTTTTTTCCTGGACAGGATCAGGATCGTTTCCAGATACATTTCTCCCGATTCCCTGAGCTGCATGGCAGGCCTCCTTTCTGTTTAGAGCCAATGGTACCGCCGCTTCTATGATAGCATGGAAAAGGACGGACTGCAAGCGCTGCGGTCTTTCCGCCTTTCCGGCGCCGGGTCTCAGAAACAGCGGCCTTTCCGCTCCCGCCGGCAGGCGTCTTCCCGCCCGCAGCGGTAGCAGAGCTCGTTTTTGCACATCCCGGTCCCGGCAATGTCCTTCATGTTCTGTATCGTCGTTTCCGCGATGTTCCTGAGGGCTTCCTGCGTGAGGAATGCCTGGTGGGAAGTGACGATCACGTTCGGCATCGAGATCAGGCGGGCGAGCGTATCGTCGTTCAGGATATGTCCGGAATTGTCTTCAAAGAAGATATCCGCCTCTTCATCGTACACGTCCAGGCAGGCGGCGCCGACCTTCCGGTCCTTGATCCCCTGCAGCAGGGCTTCGGAATCGATCAGGGGCCCGCGGGAGGTGTTCAGGATCACGACGCCTTTTTTCATCTTCGCGATCGCGTCCGCGTCGATCGTATGGCGGGTCTCCTCCGTCAGCGGGCAGTGCAGGGAGATGATGTCGCTCTCCCGGAACAGCCGGTCTTTCGTCACGTATTCGATACCGCTTCCTTCCGCCGGGAACTTGTCATAGGCGATCACCTTCATCCCGAAACCGCGGCAGATATCGATGAAGATACGGCCGATCTTCCCGGTCCCGATGACGCCGACGGTCTTGCCGTGCAGGTCGAAACCGGTCAGCCCGTTCAGGCTGAAATTGAATTCCCGGGTACGGTTATAGGCTTTGTGGATGCGGCGGATCGAGGTGAGTAAAAGCGCCATCGTGTGTTCCGCGACCGCATAGGGGGAATAGGCCGGCACATGCACGACGTGCAGCTTCCCGTAGGCATGGCGGATATCGACGTTGTTGTAGCCGGCACAGCGGAGCAGGATCATTTTGACGCCCAGCTCATAGAGGGTGTCGATGACTTCCGCGTCTGCCGTATCGTTGACGAAGATGCAGACCGCGTCCGCTCCTTTCGCGAGCGCTGCCGTATGGCGGTCGAGCCGTGCTTCGAACCAGTTTACTTCGATGCCGGCTTCGTCGGCAAGTTCCTGGAAAGCCGTCCGGTCATATTCTCTTGTGTCAAAAAAGGCGATCTTCATATGGATACTCCTCCTGCCGCAAGTATATCACACCGTCCTGCCGCTTGCAAAGCAGGAAGCACGATGCTATAATAGCCGTTGCGTAAAAACGCAAAGATCTATTTATTTCAAAAGGGGAATATCATGAACGATAAGAATTTTCAGCAGAAGAAGCACCCGGTCCTGCTGGCGATCTTCCTGGTCCTGGCAGTCGCCGCGATCGTAGCCGGCCTGATCCTGTTTTTCAAGACCAAAGCGCCGCTGAAGGAGATCAATGAGGCCATCGCCAAGATCGAAGAGACCGGCGGCGAGGCGGCAGAAGAACAGTATGCGCTTCGGGACACCCTGAAAGGCACGAATTCTGTCGGTATCTTCCTGATGCCGCTCGGCGCGCTGTTTATCCTCGGCGGCATCCTGCTTTTCAACGCGAAGCGTGCGTTTACGGTGAAGACGATCGTATCGATCGCCATCGGCTCGGCGCTCTTCTTTGTGCTCGGCCGTTTCGTTGCGATCCCGAGCGGTATTCCGAATACCAACATCTCGCTGCAGTACGGCGTACTGTCCTTTATTGCCGGTGTTTTCGGCCCGATCGCCGGAACGCTGACCGGCCTGATCGGCCATTTCTTCATCGACCTGAGCTTCGGCTGGGGCCTCTGGTGGAGTTATATCCTCACCTCTGCGTTCTTCGGCCTTGCGATGGGGGTGGTGGCAAAACTGATGAAGCTGGATAAGGATTTCAAGGGCGTCAAGCTCGCGACCTTCAACGGCGCGCAGATCCTGGTGAACCTTGTCTCCTGGGCGGTGATCGCGCCGATCCTGGACATCATCATCTATCAGGAACCGACCAAGAAAGCCTTTACGCAGGGCATCGTCGCCGCCGGCATCAATATTCTGGCAACGGCAGTCCTCGGCACGATCCTTTTCCTTGCCTGGTCCGCGGCGCAGCCGAAGGCAGGCAGTCTGAAGGAAGAAGAGTAAGAACGACCGCCGTAAGGCGGATACATAGAGGAAAAGACCATGTCCGGTATTTCCGAAAACGGCGGCGGGAATGCACCTGCCGCCGTTTTTGAATTTTCCCATTACGGTTTTCAATACGAAGCCCAGCAGGAACCGACGCTTTACGACATCGACCTCGTGATCCATAAGGGGGAGAAGGTCCTGATCGCCGGTCCTTCCGGCTGCGGCAAGTCCACGCTCGTTCATTCGATGAACGGGCTGATTCCTTTTGCTTATAAGGGAAAACGCAGCGGAAGTCTCAAATTGTTCGGTACGGAGACCGCGGATCTCGGGATCTTTGAGATCTCCACCCGGGTCGGAACGGTCCTGCAGGATTCGGACGGACAGTTCGTGGGCATGACCGCCGCGGAGGACATTGCCTTCGCGCTGGAGAACGACTGTGTTTCGGAACCGGAGCTGCACGAAAAAGTCAGGACCGCGGCCGGACTCGTCCATATCGAAGATCACCTCTCCCATGCACCGGGCGAGCTTTCCGGCGGCCAGCGGCAGCGCGTCGCGATGGCTGGCGTCCTTGTGGCAGACGTAGACGTGCTCCTGTTTGACGAACCGCTCGCGAACCTGGATCCCGCGGCCGGCATGGACGCGGTGGAGCTGATCGACCAGCTCCAGCAGAAGACCGGCGCGGCGGTCGTGATCGTGGAACACCGGATCGAGGACGTGCTGCACCGCGCGGTGGACCGTGTCGTCCTGATGGACCGCGGCCATATCGTTTTTGACGGGACGCCGGACGCGCTCCTTTCGTCTTCCTGCCTTCCGCCGTGCGGGATCCGTGAACCGCTGTATATCGCGGCGCTGCGTTACGCCGGCGTCGCCATCACGGAAGAGATGCGGCCGGCGTCGCTTTCGACGCTCCGGCTTTCGGAAGAAGATAAGAAAAAGGTCGCGGACTGGTTCTACGAACGTCCTCAGCGTAAAAAGAAAGCAGAAGGCGCTCCGCTGCTTACGGCGGAACACGTCAGCTATTCCTACGGCAACGGGCGGAAAGCGCTGTCCGACGTTTCCCTTTCGATCCGGGAAGGGGAGTGCGTGGCGATCGTCGGCAAAAACGGCGCCGGAAAGACCACCTTCTCGAAGCTCGTCTGCGGCTTCCTGCCGTTAAAGGAAGGAAAGATCCGGCTCCGGGAGCAGGATCTGGACCGGCTTTCGATCAAGGAACGCGCGGACCATATCGGCTATGTGATGCAGAATCCGAACCAGATGATCTCCAAGACCATGATCAAGGACGAGGTCCAGCTGGGGCTCAGGCTGCGCGGACTGCCGGAGGAGGAGATCGACCGCCGCTATGAAAAGGTGCTTCGGGTCTGCGGGATCTGGGGCTTCCGGAACTGGCCGGTCAGTGCCCTGTCCTTCGGGCAGCGGAAGCGGATGACCGTCGCTTCGATCCTGGTGCTGGATCCGGAGATCCTGATCCTCGACGAACCGACCGCCGGCCAGGATTACCGGCATTATACCGAGATCATGGAATTCCTCCGGGAGGTGAACGAGGCCGGGATCACGGTCGTCATCATCACACACGATATGCACCTGATGCTGGAATATGCGGACCGGGCGTTCGTGTTCACGGGCGGGGAGCTGATCGCCGATAAGACCGGCGCGGAGGTCCTGACGGATCCCGCGCTGATCGAAAAGGCCTCGCTGAAAACGACTTCCCTGTACGGACTTGCGCTGATGTGCGGGATCCCGGAGGCGTCGGAGTTCGCGGCGCATTTCGTCGCAACAGAGAGGGAGCGGAAACATCAATGAGAAATTTCTTCAATTACATTGACCGACCGTCCCCGATCCACCGGATGACCGGGGCGAGCAAGTTCGTCTGCCTGCTCCTCTGGAGCACCGCCGCCATGATCACCTACGATACCCGCCTGCTTGCGCTGATGCCCGTACTTGGGCTGGTGTTCTTTTTCTTCGCGAAGATCCGGCTGAAAGACGTTTCCTTCACCATGGGCCTCGTAGGCGCTTTCCTGGGGATCAATCTGATCCTCCTGTACCTGTTTTCCCCGGATCACGGGACGGAGATCTACGGGACCCGTCATGTACTGTTCGGAGGCGGGTACTTTGTGGTGACGGCGGAGACGCTTTTTTACCTCCTGAACTATGTGCTGAAGTTCATTTCCTTCATTCCGATCGTCCTGCTCTTTGTCTGCACGACGAATCCGAGCGAGTTTGCCGCCTCCCTGAACCGGATCGGCATTCCGTACTCGATCGCGTACGCGGTGGCGCTTGCGCTCCGCTATATCCCGGATATTCAGGAGGACTATCACGAGATCTCCCAGGCCCAGCAGGCCCGCGGGATCGAACTCAGCAAAAAGGGCGGCGTGATCAAACGGCTGAAAGGCGCGGCCTCCATCCTGGTACCGCTTGTCATGTCCAGTATGGCGCGGATCGAAGTGATCTCGAACGCCATGGAGCTTCGGAGCTTCGGCAAGAAAAGAAAAAGGACCTGGTATATGGCCAGGCCCTTCCGTGCGCTTGATATTTTCGCGATGTTGTTCACCGCGCTGCTTGTCGCCGCTGCGATCTTGCTGAACGTCCTGAACGGCAGCCGCTTTTATAATCCGTTCGTGTAAGAGCGGGGACGGCGGGAACGCTTACGGTTCCGGGACGTTTTCACGGATGAAGGAGAGGATCCCGTCGAGCAGCGCGCCTTCGTAGACCGGCGTATGACCGCCATGATCCATCGGCAGGAAGCGGACGTCCGCGTCGTCCCTGAGGCGTTCCTCGAAGTGCAGGATGCCCTTTTCCGCGGGAATGCTCTCATCGTCCAGGCACTGGATGATCAGAACCGGCGTATCACTTTCCAGCGCGCCTTTCGTTACGGAAGAGAGCGCATACGGCCCGAATTTGATGATCTCGTAGAGCCGGGCATAGGGATAGAAGAGATAAGCGGCGGGGCCGGCAGCGCCTGCCGCTTTATTCAGCAGCATGTCCCCGGAGGAATCGAAGCCGGAGACGAGCACCGCCGCGTCGGCGTCTTCATAGGAGAGGACCGATCCCGCGGCATAAGCGCCGCGGCTGTGGCCGAAGAGGATCAGCGGGAGTTTTGAGAGGGCATTCTGTTCACTCTTTACCCAGGCGATCGCCGCCCTGAGCCGGATCAGTACGCCGGGCAGGCCGGCATCCGCGGAATCCAGCGAACAGTTCCTGCTTTCTTCATCATCCGTAAAATGGGCCTCGATCTCGCGGAGCGGCGCGTCCTCCAGCGTGAGGACGGCATAGTCTTCCGCGACAAAGGCTTCGATGAGCGGCATATAGTGAAGGCCGCTGGCGGCGATGCCGGGCACGAGGAGGACAATAGCCTGCGGCAGCGCGGAACTGAGTGGATCCGTATAAAGGGTCCCGTAGGCTTCCGTCCCGTCCTCGGTCCGGAAGGAAAGCTCTGTTCCAAGGCAGGGGACCGAACGGGAGACCGCCGTTTCTTCCGGTGCTGCGATATCGATGCAGGAGAAGATGATCTCATAGCCGATCCCGTTTACGGCCGGCAGGAGAATAAAAAGGATCAGGAAAAGCGTAAGGAAGATCCGCGGCGCACGTTTGCCCGCGGTCTTTTTATTCTGAACGGCTTTCCCTTTTTTCTTTGCCATTCCTGCTCCTTTTCCGGGTCATGGCCGTAAAAGACGGCTTTTCCTGTAAGCATTGTACTACAGATCCGCGAAAACACACAGGTTTTTTCGTATTCTTGCGGCTTGATATTTCTTCAAAAAGTGAGTATTCTTTAACCTATGAGCACAAAAGAGATCATTACAGCCAAATTCGGCGGAAGTTCGCTTGCGGATTCCGTCCATTTCGAACAGGTGCGCAGGATCGCGGGCAGCGACCTGAG
>CADBQM010000110.1 GCA_902796795.1 uncultured Eubacteriales bacterium | reverse complement strand
CGCCTTCATGACCGCGCCGATCCGCTTCATCTCTTCGATCACCTTCGGGTAACCTTCCGTCAGCGGGCGGTACTCTTCGGGAAGATAGGGCACGGCGATATAGGAGACGCCGATGGTCTTGTAATCTGCCGCGACCTTCTCCGCATCCGCCATCATCTCCGCAAGCGGTACATGCGCGCTCACGGGAACCAGTCCGACGCGGTCCAGCACGTCGCGGATGTACGCCGGATCCAGGCCGTACATGCCGGCGAGTTCCACGCCGTCATAGCCCATCGCCTTGACTTCCTTCATCACCTCTTCGAACCTGTCCGGCGTTTCCGCAAGCAGGTCCCTCAGTCCGTAGACCTGTATTCCAACAGGGCGTTTGCTCATCGCAGTCTCCTTCTGTTATCTTTTGATCTCTACAAAGGGCTCCGGGAAATGACCGGCCTTGATCGGTACCAGGCCCTCCGGCTTTGCCCACTCGGCCGCATTCGTCAGGATCTTCTGTACTTCCGGCATATGATAGATCGGATAGGTCTCATGGCCGGGCTTGAAATAGAAGATCTTGCCCATGCCGCGGCGGAAGCAGCAGCCGCTCCGGAAGACCTCGCCGCCTTCGAACCAGCTGATCAGGACCAGCTCATCCGGCTGCGGGATGTGGAACCACTCGCCGTAGGTCTCCTCCTGCGGGATCACGATGTTCGCGCCGATGCCCTTCATGATCGGATGGCTCGGATTCACATTCCACATGATCTCCTTCTCGTCGTTCTCACGCCAGCGTAAGAATCCGGAGTTGGTGCCCATTAACTTCTGGAAGATCTTGGAAGCATGGCCGGAATGCAGGACGACCATGCCCATGCCTTCCATGACCCGCTTGTAGACGCGGTCGACGATCTCGTCCTTCACTTCGCCGTGCGCCATATGGCCCCACCAGAACAGGACGTCGGTGTTGTCCAGTACTTCCTGGGTCAGGCCGTGCTCCGGCATGTCCAGCGTCGCCGTGGTCACGTTATGACCGGCGGCAGTCAGGAAATCCGCGATGCAGCCGTGGATGCCCTTCGGGTATACTTTTCCGACCTTTTCTTCGGAAAGCTCATGTCTGTATTCGTTCCAAACAGTAATATTCATCTGTTTCCTCCTGATCACTGTTTACTGACAAGCCTATCTTACTCGATCTTGACCCAGTGGCCTTCGTCCGCGGAACGGACGACCGCATCCATCAGGCGCTGGTTCCTGAGGCCGTCTTCGATCGTCGCGTTCAGGCCGTCGCCGCAGCCTGCCATCAGCTTCCCGTAAGAAGGCATCTGGTCCGCAAAGTATTCCTCCGGGATCGGCAGTTCTGTAAAGACTTTCTTTTCCGCGCTGTTGTCCATGAATTCCAGGACGTCTTTGCCGCTGCCGTTCTCATCCAGCTTGTAAAGGAGCGCGCCGAAGTCGCCGTAGATCTCGATGCGCTGGTAGTTGCCGCGTCCGGTCGCTACACGGGAGATCTCAAACGCCGCCGATGCGCCGCCGTCCATCTCCGCGAGCACGTCCGCGTGATCGTCCACGTCCGCACGGCCCATGCCGCTGCCGTCCAGCAGCTTTCTTTCATGCACGAAGGTCGTCAGATGCGAAAGCACCTTCGTATACCATTCGCCGGTGATGAACGCCGTCAGGTCCATGATGTGGCAGCCGAGGTCGCCGAGCACACCGGTACCGGTGCGTTTCTTCACAAAACGCCAGACGAGCGGACGGTCTGCGAGCGGCAGGCCCCACGCCTGGTAATACTGGGCGTTGACATGATAGATCCGGCCGAGCTTTCCTTCCGCGATGAGCGCCTTCGCATAGCGCGCGGCTGCCTTATAGCGGTAGGAGAAGTAGATCATGTTCAGGACGCCGCTCTCTTTCGTTACGTCGTAGAGATGCTTCGCCTCTTTTTCATTCAGCGTGATGGGCTTTTCCAGGCCGTAGGGCTTGCCAGCCTTTGCCGCGTATTCCGCGATCTCGGCATGGACGTCGTTCGGGGTGGAGATGTCGATCACGTCAACATCCGGGCAATCGATAAGATCGCGGTAGCAGGTAAAGCAATGGTCTTCCGGGATCCCGTACTCTTCCGCCCGTTCTTTCAGACGTACCGGGTCGATATCGCAGATCGCCGTAAGTTTCAGAAGATCGGGACAGCTGAAGATCCCGGGGATATGTCCGCCGTGGGAAACGCCGCCAAGGCCGATCGAGCCGACACGAAGCATAGAGATTACCTCCTTGAAAGTTATTGTCTGAACCGAGCATATGCCCGAAAAAAAGGCATGTCAATCCCGTTCGGGCAAATGACATAAAAACAATCAGAAGACACAACAGAGAAAGGCCCTCTGTCAAAAACAGAGGGTCTCGGTAAGAGGTACGAGCCGCTGAAGCTCGCTTTTATAATATTCGATCTGTTTTCTGCCTTCTTCGGACTCCAGTCCGCCGCGACGGATCGCCCGGCGTAAAAGCCGAGTCAGCCCAACGATCTCCGCCTTATCCACGACTTCCTGCAGCCGTTTTTCATCCTCCGTCTTCAGATAAAGCTCCAGAAGCCGCTTGAACAGACGGCCGGCAGTCTCATAATCGATCCCGAGGAAGCCCAGAATGTTCTCATGGTTCAGCGCACTGAAGCCGCAATAGGCGTTATAGACCGACCCGAATTCGAAGATCGGATGCCCCATGCAGAGCGTATCCATATCGATCAGGAGCGCTTCCCCGTCCTGCAGCATGACGTTCTTCAGGTGATAGTCGCCATGCAGCATGTGATGGTCTTCCGGCACCGCTTCCATAAGCGCGTAGAGTTTTTTGAAAAGATCCGCATCCAGGTACGGTTCCAGGAACGCCGCCCATTTCAGCGCGGTCTCCCGCATATCCGGCATGTCGCCGGGGTTCAGCTCCGTACTGTGGATCTTGATGAGCAGATCCGCAGACATTTCCGCGATCTCTTCAAAGCGCTCCGGTTCCTTCTTCAGGATCTGCGCGAAGGAGCTGGCATTCAGAAGCTCGAAGACCGAACCGTAGCCTTCGCCGACCCGGACGACGTCATAAGGGATCGCCGTCGGCACCCCGAGTACGAAAGCCTTTCTCGCAAGCTCCCGTTCCCGTTTGATATCCGGCAGTGCGTCGGGGTTCATGTAAACTTTTACGATCGTATCACGGTCGATCCGGTAGACCTTCCCGTTCGCCCCTTCTCCGATGATCTCGCAGCCTTCGACGGACAGGCGCCGGTACGCTTTTTCGACTTCGATCATTTCCGTAAAGCCGGTCATTTCCAGGATCTCATAAATATCCTGCGAAACATTGATGAGCTTCAGGTCCGGCAGCCTTTTCCTGAGCCGCAGAATGATCCTTAAGCCGGCGCTGGAAATATACTGGAGGTCCTGAAGATCCATCACGACCGACTGATGCGGCACACTG
>CADBQM010000109.1 GCA_902796795.1 uncultured Eubacteriales bacterium | reverse complement strand
TTTTTGGCCGGAAAAGGAGTTTCACATGCCATCAAGAGCGCAGGAAACGCGGCTCTATATCCCGCCCAAAAAGTACAGGAAAACGACCGCGGTCGTGTCCGCCCGTCTCCCGGAGGACATGATCGAGGCCCTGGATCATGTGGCAAAGAATACAGGCTACAACCGGAACGAGATCATCCAGAAATGCCTGGAATTTGCCATCGAGCATATGGCAGCAAAATAAGTTTTCACAGCACGTCCAGAAGACCCTAAAGCGCTTGATAATATCAGGCGCTTTTTGTATAATTGAAATGATTTTTATTTGCTTAGGAGGAATCTACATGAAGCTTTCATCCAGTACTTTTCTCACGGAAAAGAAGCCCCTTCTGAAGCAGCTGGTCGCCGAACTGGACAGACGTTTTGAGTACAGTTCGGTGCTGGCGGCGGATAACCGGGCTTATCGCTATGGCGTATCGCGCCAGGGCGTGACCGCCGGATCTGACCCTATGTTTTCCGAGCGCGGTTTTGTCGCGCGCGTCTATACGGCGGGTTCGTACGCGGAGTATTCCTTCAACGCGATCAGCGAAGAAGAGATCCCCTGCATCGTCAGTAAGATCGAAGAAAGCCTCGTCCCCCTGAAGGACAGCGTTCCGGAAAGCGTTTCTGTTTTCCTGCGCGCCCGCACGGAGGAGGAGCCGGCTTCGTTTGTAAAATCAACGGAATACGAGATCCATCCGAAAGACCTCGGGGATGCCGAAGTGCTGAAAAAGCTCGGCGCAATCCGTGAAAAAGGCCTTTCCCTGAAAGAAGGGATCGTCGACGTCATGGTCAATTCCTCCTGGCAGGAGATCCATAAGGTCTTCATCTCCGGGAAGAAGGACCTGGAGCAGAACATCCTCTGGGCCAGCGCCAGTATCGCGGCACTTGCCACGGCAGGACGGGACCTGAAGACGTCCCACAGCGGCCACAGCATCCTGGGCGGCATCGAAGTGATCGACATGGTCGCGGATAAGATCGGGGAGGTCGTGGATACGGCGGTCGAACTGTTACAAAGCGAACCGCTCGTTCCGGGCGAATACGAATGCATCTGCACGCCTTCCGTCACCGGCATGATCGTTCATGAAGCCTTCGGCCACGGCGTGGAAATGGATATGTTCGTCAAGGACCGCGCGCTCGCGAAGTCCTTTGTCGGGCAGCAGGTGGCGTCGCCGCTCGTCAGCATGCATGATACTTCCTGCAATGCCCGGAATACGGCCACCTATTTCTTTGACGATGAGGGCACGCCCGCGAATGACACCCTGATCATCGACCACGGCATCCTGAAAGCCGGCATCAGCGACGTTTTAAGCGCGGGTGCGCTCGGGACGGTGCCGACGGGCAACGGCCGCCGCGAAAGCTTTGAGCGCAAGGCCTACACCCGCATGACCAACACCTATTTCGAAGGCGGCACGGACAGTGTCGAGGATATGATCGCTTCCGTAAAGGACGGCCTGCTTCTCGACCAGCCCTCGAGCGGCATGGAGGATCCCAAGAACTGGGGCATCCAGTGCATGGTGAGTTTTGCGCGCGAGATCAAGGACGGGAAACTGACCGGAAAGATCTTTTCGCCGATCGTCCTGACCGGCTACGTCCCGGATCTCTTAAAGTCCATCAGCATGATGAGCCCTGTCGTCGAACTGGAAGGCGGCGGTATGTGCGGCAAAGGCTGGAAAGAATGGGTCAAGGTCTCGGACGGCGGCCCGTACATCAAAGCCAGGATCCGTCTCGGTTAAGAAGGGAGAAAGAGCATGGAAAACATCATTAATGCGCTGAAGAAGCTTGAGATCGCACATTATACCATCCGCGAAGTGAAGGAATCCTCCGCAGAGCTCTTTTTCATCAAAAAGCAGCTGGACATGCGGCGGATGAAGGACGTAACGAAAGATTATGTCACGGTCTACCGCGATTTCGAAGCCGGGGAGATGAAGATGCGCGGCAGTTCCCTCGCACTGATTTCGCCGGGCATGACGGACGCGGAGATCGAAGAAGCCGTCGCCGCGGCTTATGAAGCGGCGCTTTCCGCCGGGAATCCCTATTATGAGCTGTACGCCGGCGAAACCGAAGAGATCCGCGAAGAGGCTTCCGGCTTCAGCGGGAAGTCGCTTTCGGAGATCGCGGCCTGCTTCTCCGATGCCATTTTTGCTGCGGATACCCGTACGGACGCTTTCCTGAACAGCGCCGAGCTTTTCGTCACGGAGACGGAAGTGCGTTTCTGTTCCTCCGAGGGCTTTTCAAACGGCTACCGGAAATGCGGCGTCAAGGGCGAATACGTCGTCCAGTGCAAAGAGCCGCAGGACGTGGAACAGTTCTTCCAGTTCGAATACAAGGACATGGACACAGCGGCGCTTACGGAGAAGGTGAAAGGCTCCCTTTCGGCGGTCTATGACCGCGCCAGGGCGGCAAAGAGCCCGAAAGCCGGGACCTACGATATCGTGCTTTCCGGCACAAACGTCGCGGAGCTCCTGCTGTTCTATCTTTTCCGCAGCAACGCAGGCCCGATCTTCGCGGGCTATTTCGATTCGAAGCCCGGTTCGGCCCTTCAGGGAGAAGAGATCAAAGGTGAAAAGCTGAACATGACGCTGGTCCCGGCGGCGCCGTTCTCGGATGAGGGCGTCCCCATGAAGGAGCTTCCGCTCTTAAAGGACGGCGTTCTTCAGAACATCCATGGGTCCGTGCGTTTCTGCCGCTATATGAAGATCGAGCCCACCGGGGACTTCCGTGCCGGGAAGGTCGATAACGGCACCGTGCCCTTCGAAGAGATGAAGAAGGGCTGCCTGTATCCCGTGAGCTTTTCCGATTTCCAGATGAACCCCATCACCGGCCAGTTCGGCGGCGAGATGCGCCTTGCCTACTATTATGGCGAAGACGGCGTGGAGATCCTGACCGGCGGCTCCATCAACGGAAGCCTCCTGGAGAAGCAGGGGGACCTTACGTTCTCCCTGGAGCGTTATACGGACGCGTCCTATTCCGGCCCGTTTGCCGTGAAGATAAACGGCGTCGCGGTCTCCGGAGAATAAGGCTTTAAGATCAACGACGAAGGCAGGGTAAAATGAGCTTTACGCATCTGCATGTGCATACCGAATACAGCCTCTTAGACGGCTCCTGCAAGATCCCGGAACTCGTGTCCCGGGCGAAGGAGCTTGGCTTTGATTCGCTTGCGATCACCGATCACGGCGTCATGTACGGGGTGATCGATTTTTACCGTGCCTGTAAAAAGGCGGGGATCCGCCCGATCCTCGGCTGCGAGGTCTATGTGGCGCCGAATTCACGGCTGGACCGCGAACTATCCGGGGGAGACGACCGCTATTATCACCTGATCCTCCTGGCCGAAAACAACAAAGGCTATGAGAACCTGATGAAGATCGTCTCTCGCGGTTTTATCGACGGCTTTTATTACAAACCGCGCGTGGACAAGGAACTCCTCCGGGAATTCAGTGAGGGGATCATCTGCCTGTCCGCATGCCTTGCCGGCGAAGTACAGCGGGACATCGTGAAAGGCCTCTATGAAGAAGCGAAAGCCTGCGCGCTGGAGTACGAAGCGATCTTCGGTCATGGGAATTACTTCCTTGAACTGCAGGACCACGGCTACGCGGACCAGAAGAAGGTCAACCAGGGCCTGATGCGCATGCATGAGGAGACCGGGATCCCACTCGTCGCCACGAACGATATCCACTATATCAACGCGGAGGATGCAGAAGCGCACGATATCCTGCTCTGCATCCAGACGCAGAAAAAAGTCACGGACGAGGACCGGCTGCGCTATGAAGGCGGCCAGTTCTACTTAAAGAGCGAAGAGGAGATGAAGGCGCTCTTTCCCTATGCGCCGGAAGCCATCGAGAATACCCACGGGATCGCGGAGCGCTGCAGCGTCGAGATCGAATTCGGCAAGACGAAGCTGCCGCGCTTTACGGTCCCCGAGGGCTTTACTTCAGACAGTTATCTGAGGGCACTCGTCGAGCAGGGCTTTAAGGAACGCTATCCGTCGCCGGAAGACCAGGAAAAGCTCCGCGGAAGGGTCGATTACGAGCTTTCCGTGATCCGGAACATGGGGTTCGTAGATTATTTCCTGATCGTCTGGGACTTCATCCATTTTGCGAAAGAGCACGGGATCCCGGTCGGACCGGGACGCGGCTCCGGCGCCGGCTCGATCGTCGCCTACAGTTTAAAGATCACGGACATCGACCCGATCCGTTACCAGCTGCTCTTTGAGCGCTTCCTGAACCCGGAGCGTGTCTCGATGCCCGATATCGACGTGGACTTCTGCTATGAACGCCGGCCGGAGGTCATCGACTACGTTGTGGAAAAATACGGCAGGGAAGAGGTCGTCCAGATCGTGACCTTCGGTACACTGGCCGCCAAGGGCGTGCTCCGCGACGTCGGGCGCGTGCTGGACCTGCCTTACAGCTTCTGCGACCGTCTCTCCAAGATGGTCCCGAACGAGCTTGATATCACGCTCAGCCGCGCGCTCCAGGAAAGCTCCGACTTCCGGACGGAATACGAGACGGACGAACAGGCGCGCCGCGTGATCGACATGGGCATGCGGCTCGAAGGACTGCCGCGCCACAGTTCGATGCACGCCGCGGGCGTCGTGATCTCCGACCGGCCGGTCTACGAATATGTGCCGCTTTCCCGCGCATCCGACGGGACGCTGACGACGCAGTTCACGATGACGACCATCGAAGAGCTCGGTCTATTAAAGATGGACTTCCTCGGGCTCCGGACCCTGACCGTTATCGCGGACGCGGTGCGGAATATCCGGGACAGCCGCGGCATCGACGTCGACATAGACCGGATCGATTACGACGATAAGAACGTTTACCACTATATCGGCACCGGCGACTGCGACGGCATCTTCCAGCTGGAATCTTCGGGCATGCGCTCTTTCATGAAGCGGCTGCAGCCGGACAGCATGGAAGACATCATCGCGGGCATCTCCCTGTACCGTCCTGGCCCGATGGACTTTATCGACCAGTACCTGGAGGGCAAAAGAAACGCGTCCTCCGTGCATTACGAGACCCCGCTGCTCCAGCCGATCCTTTCGCCGACCTACGGCTGCATCGTCTACCAGGAACAGGTCATGCAGATCGTGCAGGAGCTCGCGGGCTATACGCTCGGCCGGGCCGACCTCGTCCGCCGCGCGATGTCCAAAAAGAAGCACGAGGTCATGATGGCCGAGCGGAAGAATTTTGTCTACGGCAATCCGGAAGAGGGCGTACCCGGTGCGGTGAGCCGCGGCGTCCCGGAGAAGGTCGCGGACCATATCTTTGACCAGATGACGGACTTCGCGAGCTACGCCTTCAACAAATCGCATGCCGCCGCCTATGCGGTCGTTTCCTACCGGACGGCCTGGCTGAAATATTATTATCCGGAAGAATTCATGGCGGCGCTGATGACCTCCGTGATCGACAACGCGGGCAAGGTGGCGTCTTATATCGAGACCTGCCGCCAGATGAAGATCGCGCTGCTGCCGCCCGATATCAACACGGGCCGCGGGTCGTTTTCCGTGCAGGACAAGAAGATCCGCTACGCGCTGAACGCGATCAAGGGGATCGGCCGGAACGTGGTGAACGAGATCGTCCGTGAACGCACGGAAAACGGTCCGTTCCGCTCCCTGCAGGATTTCATCGAACGCCTTTCCTCGAAGGAAGTCAACCGGAAGACCATCGAGAATTTCATCAAAGCCGGCGCCTTTGATTCCTTCGGCTATACCAGAAAACAGCAGATGTCCCATTACCCGACGCTGATGCAGGCGGCGGAGCGCTCAAAAAAAGACGCGCTTTCCGGCCAGTTCAGCCTCTTCGACCTCGCGCCGCAGGAGGTCCGGCAGTCGGCCGGTTTCTCCAGGCCTTATCCGGAGGTCGGGGAATTCGACCAGCGGCAGAAGCTCGCTTTCGAAAAGGAAGTCCTGGGTATCTATCTAAGCGGCCACCCGCTCGAAGAAGACAGTGCGCTCATGAAAAAGAACGTGAACGCGCTCTCGACGGATTTCCTGGTCGACGAGGAAGAAGGGGAGGCGGCGCTGACGGACGGCCAGCGCGCCGTTATCGGCGGCATGATCACGGGAAAGACCGTCAAGGTCACGAAGAACAGCCAGCTCATGGCTTTCATTACGATCGAAGATCTTTACGGGAGCGTCGAGGTACTGGTCTTCCCGAAGGACTATGAGCGTTACAAGACGCAGCTCGTGGAGGACGAGAAAGTCCTCGTCGCAGGCCGCGTCTCGATCGGCGATGAAGCGGAGGGTAAGCTGATACTGGAATCGATGCTGCCCTTTGCGGACGTACCCAAGGAACTTTGGCTCCAGTTTGAAGACCGTACGGCGTATGAAGAATTGTATCCGGCCGCGGAGGAGATCTTTTCTCCCTTCGACGGAGAGAACGGCGTCGTCGTCTATCTGAAAAAAGAACATGCGAAAAAGAACCTGCCGCCTTCCATGAGCGTCCGTGTATGCCCGGAGCTCTTAAACGCACTGAAAGCCTGCATCGGGGAGAAGAACGTGGCCGTCGTCTACCGGCAGGCCGCTCTCGTCAAGTGAGACAAATGGGAAACAGAGATCTGCTCAAACTGCATTCAAAACAAGATTTTCAGCGCTTTTTCGAAAGCTTCCTGTTTCCGCTGAGGGACCGTTATTCCGAAGGCGGCGCACGGCTCGTGCTCGGGACCTCCGGCGCGTCCTATGACCGGACGGCGGCGGAACTGGAAGGTTTTTCCCGCGTCCTCTGGGGGCTGGCTGCCTATTTTGCCGGCGGAAAACAGGAACCGTTTTTTGAAGAGACCGTGAGGAAGGGACTGGAACATGGGACGGATCCCGCGCATCCGGAATACTGGGGCGGCTTCCGCGACCGGGACCAGCGTTTTGTCGAGATGGCGGCGATCGGCTTTGCCCTCACCGTCTGTCCCGGAAAGTTCTGGGACCCTCTGTCGGAAGAAGGAAAAGACCGGCTCGCGCGCTGGCTGTACGCGATCAATGAGTACGCGCTCCCGGATACGAACTGGCTGTATTTCGGCCTGATGGCGAACCTCGGGCTGAAGTCGGTCGGCCGCCCGTACAGCGAAGAAAAGATCCGTTTCTTCTTCGACCGGGTGGAATCCTTCTATCTGGGGAACGGCTGGTACCGGGACGGGGCTTCCGGGCAGAAGGATTACTATATCTCCTGGACGATCCAGATCTACCAGCTGTTTTACGCGAAGTTCTTCGGCGAAGAGGACCCGGAACGCGCCGCCTGCTTCAGGGAACGCGCGCTTCTGTTCGGCAGGAGCTTCATCTGCTGGTTTGACGAAAACGGGGCGGCGGTGCCTTACGGCCGCTCGCTGACCTACCGCTTCGCGGAGATCTCTTTCTTCTCCTGGTGCCTGATCGCGGATGTCTGGCCGTTTGAACTTCCGGTGATCAAAGGCCTTATCGCGCGGCATTTCCGTTACTGGAACGCCCTGCCCATACGGGATACAGGAGGCATCCTGACGGTGGGCTACGGTTATCCGGACCTGTTCGTTTCGGATCCGTACAACAGCCCGGGTTCTCCTTACTGGGCATTTGAAGCTTTTGCCTTCCTGATGCTGCCGGACGGCCATCCGTTCTTTGAAGCAGAAGAGGCGCCGTATCCCGCGGATCTGCCTGAAACACTTTTCATTCCGGAAGCGGAGATGCTCGTGCGCAGATTTCCGGGCCACAGCGCGATCCTGCCTTCCGGCGCGCACGCGGGAAAAGCCCCGGCAGGCCAGACGGCCGCAAAATATGCCCGCTTCGTCTATGACAGCGCGTTTCCCTTCAGCTGCGCGCGTTCGATCTTCACCGCAGAGGAGTGCGCCCCGGAGAGCACGCTGTTTTTTGAGGTCCCCGACGCGGCGGCAGGCACGCTCATCCGTTTCCGCACCAACGTGGAATCCTTTACAGTCTCTGAAAACGGCGCAAAAAGCGTCTGGAGCCCTGCGGAAGGTATTCGTGTGGAGACCGAGATCCGGCTAACGGAAAACGGCCATATCCGGCGCCATAAGGTCATTTCCGCCTTCCCGGTGGAGGCGTGCGACACGGCGTTTGCCGCGGATACCGACGACGCGGTCTCTCCGGCTTTCTTCACGGAAGAAGGAAGGGCGGAGGTGCGGAATGCGAATGGCTGCGTCCGGATCCTTTCTGCTGCGGGGACGCTTGAGGGCAGCGGCAGGATCATCCGTGCGGCGGCGAATACGAACCTGCTGTATCCCAGGGCGGCGATCCCGGGCCTTTCCTTCCGCCTGCCTGCCGGGACGACGGAGATCGAAAGCCGGATCGAGACAGAAGTTTACGGGAAATAGTTCTTGATTTTCATTTCCGGCTGTGTTATTATACTCAGGCAGCGCAAAAATCGCTG
>CADBQM010000108.1 GCA_902796795.1 uncultured Eubacteriales bacterium | reverse complement strand
GACTTCGTCGGTGCAGTGCGCGAGCACGCAGCCGCCGCCCATGATGATGACCGGCTTCTTCGCTTCCTTCAGCATTGCCGCTGCCGCGGCGATATCCTCGGCCTTCGGCGCGGGCACTTCGATCGCTGCCGGCTCGTAGGTATTGATGTCAAACTCGATCTCCGCCTTCTGGACGTCCAGTGGAAGCTCGATCAGCACCGGGCCCGGGCGGCCGGTACGCATCAGCCGGAACGCTTCCTTCATGACGGCCGGAAGCTCCGCGGGATCCTGGACCGACCATGCCTTCTTGGTCACGGTCTTTGCGATCTCGGGCATATCCACGCACTGGAAGGGCTCCTGCTTCAGCTGGTTCCGGTTCGCCTGGCCGACGATCGCGAGCACCGGCATCGAGTCGATAAACGCGGTATAAAGACCGGTCGTAAAGTTGGTCGCGCCGGGGCCGGCGGAGCAGATCGCCAGCGCGATCTCATGCTTTGCGCGGAAGTAGCCGTCCGCCGCATGCACGCAGGCTTCCTCATGACGCATCGTGAAATGCTCGATCGGTGCATGTTCCAGATACTTGTACACGGGATTGATGGCAGCGCCCGGGATACCGAAAGCGGTCGTGATCCCCTCTTTTACCATGATCTGGACAAGAGCTTCAGAAAAATTCATCACAGTCCTCCCTCTATTTTATGTATTCATCCTTGGATCAAAAACAGCCGAAAAACATACTGCTTTTAAGCTTCGTTTAAGAAAACGCTATACATAGTCACAATACCACGATTCTTTTTCTCCGTCAATAAATGAACACGGCAGGCAGCAATTCTGCCGCCTGCCGGATCTCTTATGCGCCGTTCACATGATTGCGCTTCGTTTTCAGCCGTTCACAGGCCAGTCTCAGGTACCGCTCTGGCTGTTCTGGCTATTCTGGCCCCGATCCGGGCGCTGCCCGCCGGGCATCTTTCCGCCGCCCGGGAACTGTCCGCTGCCGCCCGGCATCTGGCCGCCCTGGCCGCCTTCCGGCATTTCCCCTTCCGGGAGTTCCGGCCGTTCGCCGTCTTCCGGCATCTGTCCGTTTCCGCCCGGCATCTGACCGTTTTCGCCCGGCATCTGGCCGCCCTGGCCGCCCCAGCCGCCGTGGCCGCCCATGCCGCCGCCGGAGATCCCATAGTTCATGATATCCTGCGTGATCTCGATCTTCTCGCCGCTGCCGCCGTTTATATCCGCGTTCTCGGCAAAACCATGTTCGTCCGCGCCGCTCACCTTCGCGCCGTAGACCAGGGTGTAGCTTTTGCCGCTCTCAACGCCCGGCGCGCTGATCAGCACGCTCTGGTAGCTCTTTGCCGGCGTAAAGCTCACGGCCGCCTTACCGCTCTCGTCCACAAGCGCCACAGAAGTTCCCGCGCTCTGGTTTCCGGCCGCTGCAAGGAGGGATGCCTGGCCTTCCGCCTTCGAGAAATTCATCGCCATGCCGCTCGTGCCTGTCGCGATCACGATACCGCCGGAGATCGTCGCCGTTCCGTCGTAGTCCAGCGCGCCGTTGCCGCTGTTCGTGGGGCCGTCGACCAGGATGATGCCGCCGTTCACGTTAAAGGCCCCGTTCGCGTCGAGCGCGTCGCCGCCCGCATTCACGTAGATGTAGCCGCCGTTGATCGTCAGCGTACCGCCGGACGTACTCAGCATGCCCATGCCCTGCTGCTGTGTCCGGTCGATTTCGCCGCCCGCCGCGTTCAGGCCGTCGTCGTTCGCGGTAAGCTCGATCGTCCCGTCGTTGATCACGATCTCCGCGCTTTCCAGGCCTTCTTCGCACTTTTCGATCAGGATCGTGCCGCCGTTCACGGTGAGCTTGGTCTCCGCGTGGATCGCGTCGTCGCCGGAGGAGATGCGGATCGTTCCGTCTTCAATGGTGATGATGCCTTTCTCCGCGTCGTCTTCGTTTTCAGAGTGGATCCCGTCCTTGCCGGAATCGATCGTGATATCGCCGCCTTCGATCGTGACGCTGTCCTTGCCGTCGATGCCTTTTTTGACTGCGGTGATGACAAGCGTCCCGGACTTTACCGTCACGTCGTCCTTACCGACGATCGCGTGCTTGTAATTGCCGTTTACGGTGAGCGTGCCTTCGCCGCCGATCACAAGGTCGTCTTTACTGAAGATCGCCGCATCCAGCGTGGTCTCGCTGTCTTCGATCTCGTAGGAGGAACCGTCGGATACCGTATTCTCCGTGCCCGCCGCGAGCGTGATCGTCGCGTCTCCTGCGGAACGGACGTAGATCGCCGGGCCTTCGCTGTTACTGATCGTCACATTATCCAGGACGAGCTCCACGTCTTCGTCCCCGGCGTCGACGATCACGGTCTCGTCCGTGATCGTGCCCGTGAGCCTGTAGGAACCGCCCTCGGTGATCAGGTACTCGCCCTCTTTCAGGGTCACGGCGTTTTTCGTGTCGCCGGAATTTTCGTCCGCCGCGTTTTCCTTCACGTCAGCGTTATTCTTTTCCGCCGCCTGACCGTTCTTTCCGGACTGACCGTTTTTCTCAGACTGGTCATTCTTCCCGGACTTGCCGGACTGCTGTCCGCCGTTTTCCGCGCCGTTTTCTTTATTCTCTTCGCCGGCAGCCGTCTCCTGCCCCGCCGCGCTTTTCTCCGCCGTACTGTCACATGCTGCCAGGAGCGAGACCGCGATCATCATTGAAAGAACCAGCGCCGCCGCTTTTTTCAACAAACCTTTTTTCTTCATTTTGCGTCTCCTTTC
>CADBQM010000107.1 GCA_902796795.1 uncultured Eubacteriales bacterium | reverse complement strand
TTCTCGCCGACGCCGGGGATCTCGTCCAGCACCGAGCGCACGCTGTTCTTCGTGTGCAGGCCGCGGTGATAGGTGATCGCAAAGCGGTGTGCCTCGTCCTGGATCCGGGTGATCAGGTGGAAACCTTCGCTGTGACGGTCGATCGGCAGCTCCGTATCATGAAAATACAGGCCGCGGGTGTTGTGATGGTCGTCCTTGACCATCCCACAGACCGGGATCTCCAGTCCGAGGTTCTCGAGCACCCGCTCTGCCACATGTACCTGCCCCTTGCCGCCGTCCATCATGATGAGATCCGGGAAAGTGGAGAAGCTGTCCCCTTCCACCGTGCTTTCGTGCAGGAAACGGCGGGTCAGCACTTCCTCCATGGAGGCGTAATCGTCCGGCCCCGCCACGGTGCGGATCCGGAACTTCCGGTAATCGTTCTTTTTCGGCCGGCCGTTCTCGAAGACGACCATCGAGGCCACCGATTCGAAGCCGCTGATATTGGAGATATCAAAGGCCTCCATGCGGACGATCCCGGGCAGGTCCAGGATCCCGGAAAGTTCGCGCACCGCGCCGACGGTCCGCATCTCTTCGCGTTTCACGCGGTCACGGTCCTGAGAGAGGATCATGGCCGCGTTCTTTTCTGCCAGTTCCAGCAGGTGGACCTTCTCCCCGCGCTTCGGCACGAAGATCGTGATCTTATGCCCGCGCTTTTCCGTCAGCCAGCGTTCGATCGCCTCCCGGTCCGGGATCTCTTCCGGGATCAGCAGCTCCCGTGGGATAAAGGGCGTCCCGGCGTAGAACTGCTTGATGAAGTTTTCCAGGATCTCTGCCCGGGCGGCGTTATCCGTTTCTTTTTCTTCTTCTCCTTCGCCGAGATCCATCCGGAAATGGTCACGGCCTGTAAGCTTGCCTTCCCGTACAAAGAAGACCTGGACCACCGCTTTCTTTCCGGAAACAGCGGCGGCGATGATGTCCCGGTCCTCCAGCGAACCGGTGTCGGTGATCTTCTGTTTTTCCGCGATGTGCTGGACAGAGGTGATCAGTTCCCGGAGCCGGATCGCCTCTTCAAAGTCGAGTGCCTCCGACGCCTGCTCCATCTGCGCCTTAAGATCGTTCAGGACGCTGCCGAAGTCCCCTGCCAGGAAGCGGAGCACACTGTCGACGCCGGTACGGTACACTTCCTGCGGGACGTCTCCCTTGCAGGGCGCAAGACAGCGCCCCATATGGTAGTTCAGGCAGGGGCGCTGCTTCCCGGCATCCCGCGGCAGCACACGGCTGCAGGTCCGGATCCTATAGAGCTTATGCAGCAGCTCCAGCGTGTCCCGGACCGCGAAGGCGGAAGTATACGGTCCGAAATAACGGTTTTTGTCTTTTTTGATGCTGCGGGTCATGAAGACCCGGGGATAATCTTCGGAGACGGTGACACAGATAAAGGGATAGCCCTTATCGTCCATCAGCATCGTATTATAGCGCGGGCGGTACTCTTTGATCAGGTTGCATTCAAGCACCAGCGCTTCGGTCTCCGAATCGGTCAGGATGTATTCGAACCAGGCGATGTGCGAGACCATTTTCATGATCTTCGTTGATTTGCCGCGGCCGGACTGGAAATACTGGCGCACGCGGTTCTTGAGCTTCACCGCCTTGCCGACGTAGATCACTTCGTCCAGCGCGTTGTGCATGAGATAAACTCCCGGCTTAGCCGGGAGTTTTTTCAGTTCTTCTTCAATATCGAACAGCTTTCTGTCCGTTTCGGCGCCGGTCTTTACGGCCGCCTTCTTCTCATCTGCCATCCTGCTTACTCGGCTTCGTCCGGGCGGGAAGCTGCCTGCGCGTCAGGCGCCGAAAGCAGCGCTTCGACGGGATCCGCCGCCGCTTCTTTCTTCAGCCGCTCTTCTTCCCGGCACTGATGATAGATCTGCATGAATTCTTCGCCGGTGATCGTTTCCTTTTCGATCAGGTAAGCGGCGATCTTGTCCATGATCTCCCGGTTGTCGGCGAGCATGGCCTTGGCCTGCTGATAGGCGGAGGCCAGCATCTCGCGCACCTCACGGTCCACTTCCGCAGCCGTCTGGTCGGAGACGTTCAGTACGCGCCGGCGGTCCAGGTACTGGCTCTCGATGCTTTCCAGCTGCATGAGGCCGAAGTAATCCGACATGCCGTACATGGTGATCATCGAACGGGCGTAATTGGTCGCCTTTTCGATATCGTTCGCCGCGCCGGTCGTCACGTCGCCGAAGACGATCTCTTCCGCCGCGCGGCCGCCGAGCGCCATGACGATGCTGTCTAAAAGCTCCTGCTTGCTGTTCAGGTACTTTTCTTCCTCCGGCGTCTGCATCACATAGCCGAGGGCGCCCATCGTACGGGGCACGATCGTGATCTTCTGCACGGGTTCGGCGTTCTTCTGGAGCGCGCTGATCAGTGCGTGGCCGACCTCATGATAGGAAACGATGCGCCGTTCCTCCTGGCTCATGATGCGGTCCTTCTTCTCCTTGCCGACGAGGACCACTTCCACGGCTTCCAGCAGGTCTGCCTGCGTGACCGCCATCCGGCGGTGCTTGACGGCGTTGATCGCCGCCTCGTTGATCATATTGGCAAGGTCGGAACCCACGGCGCCGCTCGTGATCAGGGCGATCGCGTGCAGGTCGGCGTTGTCCGCCATATTGACGTTTTTCGCGTGGACCTTCAGGATCGCCTCGCGGCCGATCAGGTCCGGCTTATCGACGATGATGCGGCGGTCGAAACGACCGGGACGCAGCAGCGCCTTGTCCAGGATCTCCGGCCGGTTCGTCGCGCCCATGACCATGACGCCCTTCGAGGAATCGAAGCCGTCCATCTCTGCCAGCAGCGCGTTCAGCGTCTGCTCACGCTCGTCGTTGCCGCCGTTGAAGACGCTGTCACGGCTCTTGCCGATCGCGTCGATCTCATCGATGAAGATGATGCAGGGGGCTTCCGCCTGCGCCTGCTTGAACAGGTCGCGCACGCGGGACGCGCCGACGCCGACGAACATCTCCACGAAATCCGAACCGGAAAGGGAGAAGAACGGGACGTGCGCTTCGCCCGCGACCGCTTTCGCAAGCAGCGTCTTGCCGGTGCCCGGCGGGCCGACGAGCAGCGCGCCCTTCGGCAGCTTGGCGCCGATCTTCGCGTATTTATCCGGATTATGCAGGAAGTCGACGATCTCCGTCAGGGACTCCTTGGCTTCGTCCTCGCCCGCGACGTCCGCAAAGGTTATGCCCGTTTTTTCCGAGTGCCGCTTCGCGTTGCTCTTTCCGACGCCCATGATCCCGCCGAGGCCGCCGCCCGCGTTCATCCGCCGCATGAAGAAGATGAAGAAGCCGACCATCAGGATCATCGGCAGGATATAGATCAGGAAAAACTGCCAGAAGGAAGAACGCGTGTTGCCCTGGAAGGTGATGCCGGAATCCTCCAGGAACTTTACGATCTCGGGATCCGGCAGATAGGTGGTATAGTAAGTGCGGGAATCATCCTTCAGCTTGATATACCAGGTCGTGCCGTCGGTCAGGGTCGCGGATTCGACCTTCCCGTCCTTCACGTCTTTGATAAAAGTGTCATAGGAGATCTCGACCGAAAACTGACCGGCCAGCCGCGTGACCATGCTCGAACCGAAGAGCATGATCGCCAGCGTGACGCCGATCACGATCAGCAGGATCGGCAGCTTGGAACCGCCGCCGCCGTTATTCCGGCCGCCGTTATTCGGGTCCTGGTTGTTGTTCTGATTATTGTCCAATACTGTTCTCCTGTTTCTTCAGTCGGCTGCTTCCGCGTCGGCCGCAGCCAGCGCTTCCAGGATCCGTTTCCGCGCGTTCAGATAGCGCCGGATCATTGATTCCGGAAGGGTCCCGTCCTCCGTCCGCGTCGTATCGAGATTATGGCAGAGGTCCTGGTACTTGACGCGGAGCGCGACAAGGTCGCCGGAGGCGATGATTTGCCCGATATACTCGGCGTAGGTGTATTTCGGGTCCCGTGTCAGGATCTCCACGGTGCGGACGATCTCTTCCGGGATGCCTTCCCGGAGAAGATCCTCGCGTGTCAGCGACGTATCCTCCAGCACGTCGTGCAGGAGCGCCGCCGTCACGGCATATTCATGGTCTCCCATCTGGTCCGCGACGTGCAGCGGGTGGCAGATGTAGGGCGTATCGCCCCGGTCGACCTGTCCGTAGTGCGCGTCAAACGCGATCCGCATCGCTTTTTTGGTGAGTTCCGTGTAGAGCACGTATCCCCCCTTACTTATTCCAGTGTAATGTGGGCCTTCATGTACTCGTATGCTTTTTCTTCCAGGCAGAACCGGGCGACATAGCCGATACCGTAATAATCGATCATGCCTTCATAATCGTCCGCGCCGGTCAGTCCACGCAGGTCTTCTTCTGTGACTTTATAGCCTTCCTGCTCCGCGATCGCCTGGACGAGCATGTACATCTTTGCGTCGCCGGAGATGGTCTTCTCGATCTCTTCTTCCGAATAACCGGACTGGGCAAGGAACTCCTCGAGCGTCATCCGGTAATAGTTGTAGACCGTGATCGCCGTCATGTTCTTGGCGAAATCCATCGCAGCTTCCGGGATCTCTTTCGCGTCCGGAAGTCCCTCTTCCGTCATCCTGTCGATGATCGCGTCTTCCAGCGCGCGCTCAAAGAGATGGTCTGAAATGTACTGTTTCAGCTGGTCGACGGTCGTAAGCCCATCCTTGGAAAAGAACGCGATCACGTCCTCCTCGTGGGTCTTTAAAAGCTCGTCGGTCAGTTCCGGTCTGGTCTTCACGCAGTTGATCGTGATATTGAAGACCGCGTCCTTGCCGGAAAGGTCCTGATTACTGGTATAGGGATCCGGGAAGGTGACTTCGATGTCGAAATTCTCGCCCGGGTGATGCCCGATCAGCTGCTGCAGGAAATCGTCGATATAGCTCGTGACGCCGATCGTCACGTCGGTGCCCTTCCCCTTGGTATCCCCGCCTTCAAAGGGAACGCCGTCCACAGAGCCTACATAATCGATGTTCAGCGTATCGCCGTCTTTGATCGTATAGGATGGATCGCGGTTCTCCACCGGGATCGTGTCAAGAAAGCTGTCGATATGCTTCGTGATGACGTCTTCTTCCGCACGGAGCTCCGATTCGGTGAACTTCAGCGCGGAAAAATCCGGGATGGTAATAACGTCAAGGGCTTTGATCCCTTCGATAAAGCCTTCGTCCGTCAGGTACTTGCTGTAATCCGGGGTATAGGCTTCCGGGCTGCTCTCGCTTTCCGAAGCGCTCTCCGAAGATGTTTCCGTTTCCGACGGGCTGCTGCTCTCTTCCTCCTTCTTTCCGCAGGCGGTAAGTGCCGCGCAGGAAAGCAGCATCAGCGCTGCAAGAAGAAGTGCAAAAATCTTTTTCATAAAACGATATACTCCTCTCAGCCCTTTAAGGCTAAAGAGGAGTATATCATAAATGCGCTGTGAAAAAAAGACTTTTTTCCCTGTTCACACCGAATTCAAAATTCGCCGGGAACGCGGGAAATGCTTCTATTTAGGCGAGTTTCAGCGTCAGCGCGACGACCGACGGGCCGGGCAGGCTGATGCAGAGTTTTCCGTCCTTTAATACGCCGTCCTTAAATTCCTGCGGCACCACGTTCTCGGGCGCGTCGAAGGTATTGTAGGCATCCATGGCGCCGGTGACGATCTCGCCGGAGAAAGAAGCGATCGCACGTCCGCCGCAGTCGACCAGCACGTCTTCCGCGTCGTCCGCGGAAAGGTTGCAGATCGTGAGGGTGACGCTGCCGTCCGCCGCAAGGGACGCGGACTGATGGAGCTTCGGTACCTGCGCCTCTTCCGTACCGACACAGCCGGTGGAAACGGAAGAAGGAAGGAGCGTCGCATCCTGGTGGCCGGCGTACATCTTAAAGACGTGGTAGGTCGGCGTCAGGACGAGCTTCGGTCCTTCGGTCAGCACCACCGCCTGCAGCACGTTCGCGAGCTGCGCGATGTTCGCCATGCGGACACGGTCCGAATGCTGGTTGAAGATGTTCAGGTTGATGCCGGCGACCAGCGCGTCGCGGATCGTGTTCTGCTGATACAGGAAGCCCGGATTCGTGCCCGGCTCCACGTCGTACCAGGTGCCCCACTCGTCGACAACGAGGGCGACCTTCTTGTCCGGATCGTAGCGGTCCATGATCGCTTCGTGCTCGGAAAGGAGGCTGTCCATGCGGAGGGTCTTTTTCAGGGTCTCATACCAGCTGTCTTTATCAAAGACCGTCGCCTGGCCGCGCTTCTGCCAGTCGTAGGGGACTGTGTAGTAATGCAGGGAAAGGCCGTCCATGCAGCGGGTGGCCTTCTGCATCAGGACCTCGGTCCAGTGCAGGTCACCGGAGTTCGCGCCGCTCGCGATCTTGAACAGCCTGTTTTCGCCGTATCTCCTGCAGAAGGTCTGGTAGCGCCGGTATTCGTCCGCGTAGTACTCGGGCGTCATCATGCCGCCGCAGCCCCAGCTCTCGTTGCCGACGCCGAAGTATTTCACGCCGAAGGCCTCGTCGTGGCCGTTCTTCCGGCGCAGGTCCGCCATCGGGGAGACGCTGTCGCAGTTCATGTATTCGACCCATTCGCTCATCTCACGGACGGTGCCGGAGCCGACGTTGCCGCAGACGTAGGGCTCGCAGCCCACCTGGCGGCAGAGTTCGAAGAATTCGTGCGTACCGAAGGAGTTGTCTTCCGTGACGCCGCCCCAGTGGGTGTTCACGATCTTCGCGCGCTCTTCCTTCGGGCCGATGCCGTCTTTCCAGTGGTACTCATCCGCAAAGCAGCCGCCCGGCCACCGGAGCACCGGCAGCTTCAGCGCCTTCAGCGCTTCCACGACGTCCGTACGGATCCCGTTCACGTTCGGGATATCGGAGTCTTCGCCCACATAGACGCCCTCGTAGATGCAGTGTCCAAGATGCTCTGAAAAGTTGCCGTAGATGTTCTTGTCGATCACGGAAAGCTTTCTTTCCGGATCAATGTGCAGGTACTCCATTTCTCCTCCTTTTTCTTTTTCCCGCCGGCTTTATCCGCGCATTTCGATCCGCGGCCCGCCGGTCCCTTCGATGTAGGCCCGGGTAATGATCACCCGGCCGATGTTGGGATCCTTGGGAATCTCATACATGATGTCGAGCATGAACTGCTCGATGATGGAGCGCAGCGCACGCGCGCCCGTATCTTTCTTTTCCGCTTTCTCGGCGATGGCCTCGTACGCGTCTTCCTCGATCTCCAGGTCCACTTCGTCCATCTCGAGCAGCTTCTGGTACTGCCGGATAATGGCGTTTTTGGGCTCCTTCAGAACGCGGACGAGCATCGCGCGGCTCATCGGTTCCAGCGTGCAGATGACGGGAAGACGTCCGATGAATTCCGGGATCATTCCGAACTTCCGGATGTCTTCGGTCTCCACATATTTCAGAAGATCGCGTTCATTGTCGTAGCGGTCTTTCAGTTCCGATCCGAAGCCCATGGAGGACTTCTCGGTCAGCCGTTCCTTGATGATCTCGGTAAGGTCCGGGAACGCGCCGCCGCAGATAAAGAGGATGTTCTTCGTATTCACGGTCTCCAGGGGGACCATGGCGTTCTTCGAATTCGCGCCGACCGGCACTTCGACCTCCGCGCCCTCGAGCAGCTTTAAAAGCCCCTGCTGCACGGACTCGCCGGAGACGTCACGCTGGGTGGCGTTCCGTTTCCTGGCAAGCTTGTCGATCTCGTCGATGAAGATGATGCCCCGCTCCGCCCGGGCGACGTCGTTGTCGGCCGCTGCGAGCAGCTTGGTCACGACGGACTCGATATCGTCGCCGATATAGCCGGCTTCCGTCAGTGCAGTGGCGTCCGCGATCGCGAGCGGGACGTTCAGGATCCCGGCGAGCGTCTTCACGAGGAAGGTCTTGCCGGAGCCCGTCGGCCCGATCAGCAGCATGTTGGATTTTTCGATCTCGACTTCCTTATCTTCGTTGGCCAGCCGTTTGTAATGGTTGTAGACGGCGACGGAGATCGCCTTTTTGGCCTGGTCCTGCCCGACGACGTATTCGCTCAGCATCTCCGCGATCCTGTGCGGCGCGGGAATGCTCTTCATATCGATCTTCGGGAGGGCTTCCCGTGCCTTTTCCCGCTCCTCACGGGTCATCGCGCGGCGTCCGCCGCCGAGCATCGCCTGCAGGTCCTCGGGCGTCATCATCATGGAGAAGCCCATCGGCGGGGCGTTGTAGTGCTTCTTCTCTTCTTTTTCTTCGCCGCCCTCTTCCGGCGCGTCTTCTCCGCCCGGCGCGGGAAGCTCTTTATCGCCGTTTCCCGCGGCGGTATCCGGCATCATATTGGGGTAAGGCATCATGCCGGGCGCCATCTTGGAGAGGTCCCCGTCCGTCATGCGGATCATCGTGTCAAAGCTCCGCTGCATGCAGTCGCGGCACATGCACAGGCCGCCGGGAAGCGTGATGAACGGTTCGTCGTCCGTTTCCTGCTTTCCGCAGCCGCTGCAGTAGCGGATCCTTTTTTTATCATCTGCCATATTTTCCGTGTTTCCTTTCGAAAGTCAGCCGGCTTTTATTCCGCCCCGGCCTTTCCTTCTTTTTCAAAATAGTCGATCGTGCAGAGCTTCACGACGACGGTAAAGATCTTCAGCGCCTCGGAAAGCTCGTCAAGGCTCGCGTAAGTCGGCGCGATGCGGATGTTCCGGTCCTCCGGGTCCAGGTGGTAGGGATAGGTCGCGCCGGCTTCCGTCATCACGACGCCGGCCTCCTTCATCATCGCGATCACCTTCGTCGCAAGACCGGGCAGCGTGTTGAACGAAACAAAGTAGCCGCCGCGCGGGTCGGACCAGTCCGCGATCCCGTAAGGCGCAAGCTCCCGGTTCAGGATCTCCTGTACGAGGTCGAACTTCGGTTTCAGGATCGCCGCGTGTTTGCCCATATGCTGCAGTACGCCGGCCCGGTTCTTGAAGAAACGGACGTGGCGGAGCTGGTTGATCTTGTTGTGGCCGATCGTCTGGATCCGCATCTGGCGCTTGACGTCTTCCATGTTCGCGGGCGAACAGGCGAGCGCGGAGATCGCGCTGCCGGAGAAGGAGATCTTCGAGAAGGACGCGAACTTGTATACAAGGTCCGGGTTCCCGATATCGATCGTAAGCTGCAGGATGTCCGGGATGATGCAGGGCCGCTTCATGTCCAGATGGTGGACACAGTAAGCGTTGTCCCAGTAGACGCGGAAATCCTTCGCGGCCGGCTTCAGGTTCGCGAAACGGACACAGACTTCGTCCGAATAGACGGTCCCGGTCGGATTGGCGTATTTCGGTACGCACCAGATGCCCTTGATGCTGTCATCGTGCGCGACCAGTTCTTCCACCATGTCCATGTCCGGTCCGTCATGCAGGAGCGGGACATTGATCATCTTGATCCCAAAGTATTCAGTGATCGCGAAATGCCGGTCATAGCCGGGCACCGGGCACAGGAACTTGACCTCCGGCAGCTTGCACCAGGGGGTCGAGCCCATCACGCCGTGGGTCATGCTCTTCGAGACCAGGTCGTACATGATGTTCAGGGAGGAGTCACAGAAGATGATCACCCACTCGGGCGAAGTCTCCATGACTTCCGCCATCAGGCGCTTGGCTTCGATCAGTCCGTCCAGGCAGCCGTAATTGCGGATGTCGATGCCGCCCTCCGCGATGTAGTCCGCCTCGCTCGTCAGCGCGTCGAGCATCGGCATGGACAGCATCAGCTGCGCATGGTCGGGCTTGCCGCGGGACAGATCCAGCTTCAGTCTTTTCTTTTTGAAATCCCGGTAGGCATCCTCCAGGGAAGCCTTCTCCGCAAGGAGTCTGTTGATCTCGTTCATTTTCCCTCCTCCGTTTTTGCGGCGATATCTGCCTTCAGACGGTTCCAGGCGTCTTCGTTTTCCACGTAATATTTCGGGCAGGCTTTTCCCGAAACGTCATAGTGGCGGATCACATGTTCCGCCGTCAGCCCGTATTCGTTTAAAAGATCCGCGGTCAGGCGCACCAGCGACTGGTACGTCTCCGGGGCAAACTGCCCGCCTTCGTCCGGATGGCAGACCTCGATGGAAACGGTATCCTCATTCCGCGGGTAATTGGCATAGGCGATCTCCGTCAGCGGGATGCACTGGATGATCTCGCCCGAAAGCCCGACGATGAAATGCGCGCTGGCTTTCGTCCCTTCCGGGTTGCTCCTGCGGGACGAAAGATTGTTGAAATAATTCCGGTTCGCCTCCGCGGAAGTTCCCGGATTCCCGACGTAGTGGATCACGATATCATTCACTTCCGTGAGTGCGTCCGCAGGCCGGGAATAAGGATTCTTCTTGAGATACAGTTTTTTGACGTAGTGCGGCGCTTTGTCCGTCTGCTCCCTGCTGAAAGGAAAGCAGCGCGAAAGGAAAAAGGCCAGCCCTGCGATGATGAGGAGTACCGCGGCGATAAAGATCGCCACGCGTCCCCAGTGGATCGTAATTCGTTTTCTCATATAAAAAAACAGCCTCGCCTGTGTAAGCGGGGCTGTCGTTCCTTTGCTTTATTTTCTGGATACGGCATTCATCGCTTTATCACGCAGCTTCTGGAAGAAATTCTTCTTTTCCGGGATCTTTGGGACACTGCCGCCGCGGACCGACTTCAGCTCCGTGATATAGATGCCGCTGACCGTCACCGTACAGGTCTTTTTCACGGGCAGGATATCGTAGACCTTCTGGTCCGCGATCAGGGTCATGATACGCGGCCCGATCTTGCACTTGACGACCGGCAGCTTCATCCGTCTTGCATACTTGGGCGCCTGTTCGAGCACGGCTTCCGGCAGTCCCGCCTCGGTCATTTTCTTCTTTTGTTTGTCGATGACCAGGATGGAGACCTGCTGTTTCATAAGCTCCATCTGCTTTTCCGCTTCGGCCTGCTTTTTCTGCATCCTCTTTCCGAGAATATAAAGCACGACCGCCGCCGCTACAAGAAAGACCGCAATACCGATCAGAAGCCAACCCCACCAAGGCATAACACCATTCCTCCGTCTCAAACAGAATTATATTATTTTAGCATGATTCCCGCACGACCGCAAGTCATAAAGCGGGTGAAATTCAGTACGCTTCGATATTGACGCGCTCCGCGTCCGGCGTTTCGAAGTGCAGCACGGCTTCCGCAAAGGCCCGGAATTTCTCCGGCGCGTCGCTGACGTAGAAGCGGTACTGCTCTTCTTTTGTAAGCGGCGTCTTATCCGTCCGTAGGAGCTGCTCCCGCGAAAGGACCCGCATAAGCTCCTGCGCGGTCTCGTAAGCCGGGTTGATCAGCTGTACCTCCGGTCCGATCACTTCCCCGATCAGCTTGCGGATCAGCGGATAATGCGTGCAGCCCATGATCAGCGTATCCACGCCTTCTTCTTTTAGCGGTGCAAGGTAGCGTTCCGCGACTTCCCGCGTGATGCTGTCCTTCCACCAGCCCTCTTCCACGAGCGGCACAAATAAGGGACAGGCTTTCTGGAAGATACGGATCCCGGGATCGATCTCGCAGATAAAGCGTTCATATAAGCCCGATTTTACCGTGCCTTCGGTGCCGATGACGCCGATCCTCCGGTTCTTCGTCGCGGCGGCGGCGACCCGGGCTCCGGGCTTCACGACGCCGACGACCGGGACCGGCACCGAATGCCGGAGGTCTTCAAGCGCATAGGCGCTCACGGTATTGCAGGCGACGACGATCGCTTTCACGTCCTGGGTCTTTAAGAAAGCAAGGATCTGTTCGGCGTAGTGCCGGATCGTCGAAGCGGACTTGCTGCCGTAGGGCACGCGGGCGGTGTCGCCGAAGTAGACGATCTTCTCTTCGGGCAGTGCACGTATGACTTCGCGGGCGACCGTCAGTCCCCCGAGTCCGGAATCAAAGACGCCGATCGCGGATGAATTGTCCATATCAGTGCTCCCGGTGCGTGAACGCACTTTCGATCAGCCGGGCGACCAGTTCCCGCTTGCCAATCCCCTGTTTCTCGAAAAGCATCGGATACATGCTGATCGCGGTAAAGCCGGGCATGGTATTGATCTCGTTGAAAACGATGCCCTTCTCGTCCAGGAAGAAGTCC
>CADBQM010000106.1 GCA_902796795.1 uncultured Eubacteriales bacterium | reverse complement strand
GCGGCGGAAGCGGTAAAAGCCGGGGTACAGGTGGATCTTTTCTGCGACGGGGCGGGTGCTTCGCCGCTGATCCACGGTTTCTGCCTGCCGGAGGGCCCGGGCGACAGCGCGGAACTGTTTTATGAAGACACCGTCCGTGCGGGCTGCGGCCAGGGAGATCCGGCGATCATAAGGACGCTCACGGAAGGCGCGGAGGAGCTGGATGGATATCTTGCCGGACTGGGCCTTCAGCCGGACAGGGAGGAAGGCGCGCTCCGGCTGCTGCAGCCGCTCGGATCCCGGGTCCCGCGTGTTGCCAGCGTGGAGAACCGGACCGGACCGGCCCTGCTTACGGCGCTGAGACAGCGGCTGAACGGGAATGAAAAGTTTACAGAGCACCGGGGCTTCCGCGCCCTGGAACTGATCAAAAGAGACGGTCGGGTCACTGGCGCGAAGCTGTACGACCGGGCGCAAGACCGCTTTATCTCTTGTACGGCAGCGGTCATCCTGCTTGCAGTGGGCGGCTTCTCGCGGCTGTTTCCGGAAACGACCGCCCCGGCCGACCTCGGCGGCGACGGGATCGCGATGGCAGCCCGCGCGGGAGCGTCGCTTGTGGACATGGAATTCATCCAGTTTGAGCCCTGCAGCGCCGTCGCGCCGGAACCGCTGGTCGGGAAGAGCATGATCACGACAATGTTTTTTGAAGGCGCGGTCCTCCGGAATGCCCGGGGCGAACGCTTTCTTTTGAAGTATGGCCCGGAGGGCGAACGGATCCAGAAGGACGTGCTTTCCCTCCGCATGGCGGAAGAGATCATAAGCGGCGGCGCCGGACCGCACGGCGGCCTGTTCTTTGACTGTAGCGCGGTCGACGAGGCGCGGATGCGGGGCGTTTACCGGCCGTACCTGGAGCGTTATCTTGCCGTGGGCATCGACATTCGGAAAACACCGTTCGAAGTCGCGCCGGCTGCGCATACCGCGCTCGGCGGCGTTCGGATCGCGCCGGACTGCCGGACGGACGTTCCGGGGCTTTTCGCCTGCGGGGAAGTCACCGGCGGCCTGCACGGCGCGAACCGGCTCGGCGGGAATGCGGGGACGGAAACGGTCGTATTCGGAAGGATCGCGGGCAAGACGGCGGCGGAAGAAGTGAAGCGAATGGCGGAAGCGCCTGAGGGGACGGCGGAAGCGGCCCGGCAGGCGGAAGGAACCCGGCAGATGGAAAATGTTCCCCCGGTCCTTCCCATCCCTGCGCTCCGGGAGCGGCTTAAGACGGCGCTCCGGAGCGGCCTCGGCGTCCTGCGGAGAGAAGACCGTACCCTTTCAGCACTCCGGGAAGTCCGGGAGATGCTGGCGCTTCCTTTCTCGGAAAACTCCTTCGAGGAGCTGCGCTTTAGGAATGACCTCCTGACGGCCCGGCTGTCGCTGACAGCGGCGCTGGAACGAAAGGGCAGCGTGGGCTGCCATATCCGGGAGGACGCGGTCGAAGAAATGGAAAAATACCGGCTGCTCCTGAAACTGAACGGGGCGGAGATCACGGTAAAACGGGAGCCGGTCCCGGGCAGGTAAGCCGGTATCGAAACAGAGAAGGGAAGGATCATGGTCAATGAGATAAAGGTCAGAATCGTGGAGAAATGGCGGGACCGCCTTGAGGCGCTGACTTCAGGAGCACTCGGCGAAAAGATCGCCCGGGCAAACGAGGAAGCGGCCGACATGGTGATCAACGCCGACCCGGTCTGGGTGGACGTCCGTCCGGCGGGCGAGGTCGTCGAAGGCCTCGGGGATTATACGGTCACGCATTCCGGCCCGCCCATCTCCTTTGACGACATGGTGCATCTGCATCAGCGGGGCATGGTCTCCGCCTGCCTCTTCGAAGGCTGGGCAAAGACGGAGGAAGAGGCGCTTGAGCTGATCCGGAGCGGGAAACTGAAGATGATCTCTGCGCTTGATACGAACACCGTCGGCTCCGGGACCGGGATCATTACGAAAAGCGTCGCAATGGTCGTGGTCCGGGACCGGAACAACGGGAAGATCGCGGCGACTTTCCCGCCGGAGGGCATCGTTCATCAGGGCGGCTTCTGCGGCTGGGGCCTGTATTCCGAAGGGATCGCGGAAAATCTCCGGATCATGCGGGAACGGCTGCTTCCGCCGATGGCGGAGGCAGTGCGGCGGATGGGCGGTCTGCCCCTGAAGGAGATCCTGGCGGAAAGCCTGCAAATGGGCGACGAAAACCATACCCGTCAGACCGCTTCCAGCCTGCTCCTTAAGGAGAAGCTGCTGCAGGAGATGCTGAAGAACGACGTTGCCCGGCCGGAAGTCCGGGAAAGCATGCAGTACCTCCTGGAGACCCCGCGCTTTTTCCACTGCCTCAGCCAGGGCTACAGCCGCGCCGCAATGCTCGGGAACGTCGGACGGGAATACTCCACCGTAGTGACGGCTGCCTGCGGCAACGGCGTGGAGTTCGGCATCAAGATCGCGGCGATGGGCGACGAATGGTTCACGGCGCCGGCGCCAATGATCAAAGGCAAGTATACGTCTCCGGAATTTACGGCCGCGGACCAGATCCCCTGGTGCGGCGACAGCAGTGTGGGCGAGTGCGCGGGACTCGGCGCGGTCGCCGGCGCGGCATCGCCGATCGTCTGCCGCCTGCGCAATCGGTCGATCACGGACAGCATTGCGCAGACGTGGAAGATGAAGGACATCTGCGTCAAAGACAATCCGAACTTCCCGATCCCGAACCTGGACTACGAGTGCCTGCCGGTGGGGTTCGACGCACTGAAGGTGCTCGAAAACAATACACAGCCGATGATCCACGGCGGCATGTTCAACAAGGAGGGCGGCCTGCTCGGCGCCGGCGCGGCGCTCATTCCGATGGAGTGCTTTGAAAAGGCGGTCGAAGCTTTTATAAAGAAATACGGGGTATAAATCAGGAAAAACAGGCCGGCGGGCAAATAGGACCCGCCGGCTGTGTTATAATGAAAGCAGCCCGGGAGAACCGGACAGAGGAAAGGAAAGCAATATGGAAACAAAGAAAGAAAAAGAACAGGAACAACTCTTCTGTCAGACGGTAAAGCCGGGTGACGTGATCACGAAGATGCTCGTCGCGGGGGTTCTGGAAAAGCCCTACCCCGGCACGCGGGAACCTGCCGCGGTGAAAGCCTTTCTGGACGCAGCCTTCGAAGAGGCGCTCGGGACCCTGGCCGGAAAAACGTTCCGCGAGTTTGATGAATTCACGCTTTCAGGGATGAAAGGCCGTTTCCTGATGCGGACGGCGCCGTCGCCGATCTATGCGGACGGGCACTATTTCGTGATGGAGCAGCTCTCGCTGATGCCGGTCTATCTGGAACTCACGAGCGGGCAGGCGCAGGAGATCACGCTCGGCGTTTACGCGGAGCGGCTCGCGGCCCTCTTAAACGGAGAAAAGGTCTTTGACAGCGCCGCGCTTCCCGAGGCAGCCCCGGTGCGGAAATACGGCTTTGAGCACGGCGGCCAGTGGGTGAACCGCCGGGTGGAAGGTTTTGAAGGGCTGCGGATCCCGCTGAAGCTGAAGGCCGGGAAAAACGTCCTGATCCTGCTGAGCGGGAAGATCGACCGCGGCACGGGGATCTCCTTCAGTGCAGAGCTTTTGAAGGCGGAAGCGCCGGTCGAAGCAGCGGTTCCGCTGAATATGCCGGAGGAAGTCCGTGCGGAGATCGCCCTCAGCCAACAGCGGACACATATGATCGACGACTGCCTGCGCGTCGGGGAGCAGCCGGTACTTCAGCTCGGAAACCTGCCGCTGAAAAACTGTACGGTAACGGTCCGCGTTGTGGATGCGGAAGGAAAAGAAGCCGTTCGGTATGAAAACGCGGACACACAGGCGGCGGCGTCCGGCGAACTTCCGCTCCCGACGGATCTTCCCGCAGGCAAATATACCGTTGCAGCCGGCTGGCAGCGGAAGGACGGAACGCCGCTGACCGATGCTGCCTTTACTTTCAGTGTGATAAAGACCCTGGCACCCCTGCCGGGGGTCGGGCACTTTGCGGAGCGCCGGCAGTACATGGTCGAGCGTCTGGCAGAGGCCGGCAATCCGCTCGCGCTGTACCGGCTCGGCCGATATGCAAAGATCGACGTCCCGCTCGTGGAAAAATTGTGCAGCCGTATCGACCGTCTGGCCGACTGCGCGGATTTTGACCTCCTGCCGCTCTTGTGGCTCATGTGGGAGGACCGGGACGCCCGCCTGCTTTCGGAAGAAGTGCACGCGCGCGTTAAAAAGGCGGCGCTTGGCTTCCGCTACTGGGTCGACGAGCCCGGCCGGAGCTCGATGTTCTACTGCTCGGAGAATCACCGGATCGGCTTCCACGTCTGTGAATACCTGGCAGGCCTTCTGTATCCCGCCGAGCTTTTCACGAACTGCGGGCAGAACGGCATGTATCATTCGCTGAAGGGTCGGATGCACCTCATGGAGTGGCTGTCGCAGCGCTGCCGCATGGGCTTTGACGAGCCGCATTCGGACAATTATCTGCCGGTGACGCTTTCCGCGTTGCTTGTGCTGCGCGAAGTCCTGCCGATGGAGGAATATCCGCTGCGGAATATGGTGAACGTCCTCCTGGACTTCATGACCTACATCTTCGCGGTCAGCAATTTCGGCGGCATCATGGCGACGCCGCGCGGCCGCAGCTACAATGAACCGCTCCGGAGCGCGCTTTTCAGCAGTGCGGGCCCGGTCTTCTGGCTGCTGTTCGGCAACGCGGAAGCGAACGCGGATCCCGCGCGGATGAACGCCGAGCTTGCGTTCAGCCCCTATGTGCCGGCGGAAGGACTGCTGAAACTGGCGGACGACTTTACGCCCGCGACCTTTACCTTCAAACAGGGCCTGATGCATTTCGACAAACACAACGCCGACTTTACGATCCGGCGGACCCCGGAATACATGATCGGCGGCGTGCGTGAACACAACGTCGGTCTCTGTGACATGCACTTCATCTCCGCGATGATCGCGCTGAAGAACGACGTCTCCGTTTTCTTTTCTGCGCCGAACAACGTCGCCGAAGGCAGCGGCCTCCGGCCGGATTACTGGGCAGGCCAGGCCTTCCTGCCGCGGGTGCTGCCCGCGAAGCGTACACTGGCGGTGATCTGGCACGACGTGAAGGACAGCCGGATCTGGATGACGCACTGCCACTTCAACCGGCGGCGCTTCGACGAAGTCGTACAGCGGGACGGCTGGACCTTCGGGCGGAGCGGGGACGGCTACGTGGCGATCTGGTCTTCGGTGCCGCACGCGTTCAGTGAGGAAGGCCCGTACGCGGGACGCGAGCTGATCTGCCCCGGCCGGGAGACCGTGTGGCTCGCGGAATGCGGGAGTGCCCGGGAAGACGGCAGCTTTGAGCAGTTCATCGCGCGGATGTGCACGGCGGAACGTCGGCAGGAGGGCGAAAGCTTCCTGTTTGCGTCGCCGGGCAGCGGGCGGATGGCCTTCGGCCTTTCGGAAGGCTTCACCGTTGACGGCGAAGAAGTGCCGGTCCCGCAGTACACGGTCGACAGTCCGTGGCTGAAGTCCCGTTTCGGCAGCGGCCGTTTTGACTATGACTGCCCGGGCTTCAGGGTCACTCAGTGGACGTATCCGGCGTGCGAGTAAAACGGAGCGATGGACGTTCCGGAAGACGCCGGTTTATATGCTCTCCTCCGCGGGTATCCCCCGGGTGCAGCGCTTCAGCCAGCGCATGCGGTAATAGTAGATCAGGAAGGCGGTCATGGTGATGAACCAGGTGACCGGATAGCAGAGCGCCAGGGTCCGGATCTCCGGGAAGAATGGCAGCACGACAAAGATCCAGATCAGCCGCGCAACACAGACGCCGAGCAGTGTGATCAGCGTGGGCTGCAGCGCTTCGCCGGCGCCGCGCACTGTGCCCGCAAGGGTCTCGATAAAGGCAAAGCAGATATAAGCGGGCGCCCAGATCCGGAGGAAGGTCACGGCGATATCCGTTACGGCGCCGTCTTCCGTAAACAGGCGGACGAGCGGGCGCGCGAAGAAAAACAGGACAGCGCTGAGCGCCAGGATGGCGGATGCACACATCATCAGGCAGACGGTATTGCCGCGCTTCACCCGGTCAAATTTGCGGGCGCCGAAGTTCTGGCCGGAGAAGGTCGTGAT
>CADBQM010000105.1 GCA_902796795.1 uncultured Eubacteriales bacterium | reverse complement strand
GTGAACAACGACGCCTGCTATCCTTCGATCGTGACCGTCGGCCAGCTTCTCGAAGCCGCGCTTTCCGGAAAGTACGATACCGACCGCCTGGCGCTCCTCATGACCCAGACCGGCGGCTGCTGCCGCGCGTCGAACTACGTGAGCTTCATCCGGCGGGCGCTCGATAAGGCGGGCCTTTCGAAGATCCCGGTGATCTCTCTGAACTTCAACGGGATGGAAAAGAACAGCGGCTTCAAACTGTCGCTGCCGATGGCAAAGGACGGTTTCCTTTCACTGCTCTTCGGGGACCTTCTGGAACGCTGCCTGTACCGCGTCCGGCCGTATGAAGTCGAACCCGGCAGCGCCGACCGCCTGCATGAAAAATGGGAGAAGGTCATCATCCGCCACTTTGCAGAGAAAGACCGTTCCATGCCCTATAAGAAGATCATCCGCGGGATCATCCGCGATTTCGACGCGCTGCCGATCCATGAAGGCATGAGAAAGCCCCGGGTCGGGATCGTCGGCGAGGTCCTGGTAAAGTACATGCCGCTCGCGAACAACCACCTGGTGGAGCTTCTGGAACGGGAAGGCGCAGAGGTGATCGTCCCGGATTTCGCAAACTTCCTCTCGATGCTCTTCTATGACCGGGAATACCGCTACGAGTACCTCGGCGCGGGACTGAAGTCCCTGATGCTGGCCCGTTTCGGCGTCGGCTTCATTGAAGGCGTACGGAAGCCCTTTGTAAAGGAACTGAAGAAGAGCCGGCGCTTTGCGCCGCCGAAGAGCATCAAAGAGATCGCGGACCTCGCGAAGCCCTATCTTTCGCTCGGCAACCAGTACGGCGAAGGCTGGTTCCTCTGCGGTGAGATGGTGGAGCTGCTCGATGAAGGCGTGAAGAACATCGTCTGCATCCAGCCCTTTGCCTGCCTGCCGAACCACGTCATGGGGAAGGGCGTGATCAAACCGCTGAAGAAGGCATACGAAGGCGCGAATATCGCCGCGGTCGATTATGACCCGGGCGCTTCGGAGGTCAACCAGTTAAACCGCATCAAACTGATGCTCGCGCAGGCGAGGATCATCCTGAAGGAAGAAGAAAAGAGCGCCTGAAAAGGCGCTCTTCCCTGACTTCACAGGACCCTCCGGGTATGCTATACTTGCGGAAATAAAAAAAGATCGGAAGTGATCCTTCGATCCTTCAGAGCAGGAGCCCGATCAGGAAGCCCGCGCTGAAGCCGAAGAAATGCCCGAGGTAATCGGTGTTCCCGGGACTCGGGATCAGGTTGATCGCGGCGAGCAGGCCGAGGCGGATGAGCAGCGAGGAAAGCCCGGGACGTTCCGGGCCGCGGCGCGCTTTCAGTACGAGCGCGATGTCCGAGCCGAGCACGCCCATGACCGCACCGGATGCGCCGAGCGCATAGGTCCCGTCCTTTAGGAGATAGCGGACGAAGAGTTCCGCCGCCGCGCCGAGGATGCCGGCACCCAGGTAGACCAGGTAGTATTTCACGGCAGAGCGGGATGCGAGGAAGATATCGGAGACGCCGAAGAGGCAGAGCAGGTTCTGCGCGAGGTGCATGATATCCGCGTGCAGGAACATCGCCGTCAGGATGCGGTAGAACTGCCGCCCCTGAAAAACGGTCCCGGCGTTCATCATGAAGCGTTCCGGGACACCGGCGATGAAGCCGGCGATGCCGGAAGCGAGGATCACGGCCATCAGGACAAAGGCCGGGATGCGGCGTTTCATGATGCGCCGGGTATGTGCGCTGTTTCCTTCTTCCATACGAAGTCCTTTATTCCTGCACAGGCGGCTTTTTCTTCCGCGCGCCGGTCTTTTCTTTCAGTCTGTCAAGGACGGCGGAGCCCGCCAACCGGGCGCTGACGAAAAGGACGGCGCCGCAGATGAGGACAGCGGCGGCCGCGTAACCGTTCGCGCCGTTCTCCCTGATCTTCATTTTACGGACGGTTCCGACCGTACTGTGTACTGTTTTCCGCACACGGGCGTCCCTGGATGCGTCGCTGAGATACTGTGTGAGAGACATGCCTTTTACCTCCTTCGGAAAACTGCTTCCATCATAGAAGAATTAAAAGAAAAATGCAAGGACCGGCAGCGGCCGTGTCGGCCTGAAAGAAACGAAGATGAGCGAACGACAGGAAACAGAAGAAGAGCGGATGCTGCTGAACGTCAACGGCTTTACGGATGAAGCCGTCTTTTCCGGCGGCACCGTATATAACGTCCTCCGCCCGCTGCTCTCGCTTTTCATGAAGCGGAGGAAAGCGCTCGGAAGACGGATGATCGTTTTGCTTGCGGCGCCGCCGGGGGCTGGCAAGAGTACGCTCGGGCTGTTTATGGAAGCTTATGCCCGGCGGGAGGGATATCCTTACCGGCTGAAATGCGTCTCGATCGACGGCTTTCATTATACGAACGCACAGCTCAAGAAGATGACGGTGAAGCGTCCGGAAGGGATGGTACCGGCGTCTTCCGTCAAAGGCTCCGCGGAGACCTTCGATACCGCTGCATTGAAGGAAAAACTATCCCGCCTCCGGACGGAGGAGACCGTCCTGTTTCCTTATTATGACCGGAAGCTTCACGATCCCGTGCCGGACGCGGTCCCGGTCAATGAAGAGATCGTCCTCGTGGAAGGCAACTGGCTTCTGTATCCGCACTTTGGTTTTGAAACGCTGACGTCCCTGGCGGACCTTACCGTCTTCCTGGACGCGGATCCGGAAGCACTGACGGAAGGACTGATCCGCCGGAAAGTACGGGGCGGCATGTCCCGGGAAAAGGCGGAAGCCTGGGTCGCCTATACGGACGGACCGAATATCGGCAGGGTCCGGGAAGATCGGCAGGCCGCGGACGTGCTCCTTGTGCGCGCCGCTATCGGCACGCTCCTTGCGAAGAAGCTGCCGGAATGTTAAAATGACAGAGGAGGCAGGAGATGATCCGAAGAGCAGAAGAAAAAGATATTCCCGCGATCATGAAGCTGCTGCACGAAGTCGCGGAGGTGCACCATCATGCACGGCCGGATCTTTTCCTGCCGGACGCATCGAAATACACGGTGCCGGAACTTGCAGAAATATTGAAAAACGACGGGACGCCGGTCTTTGTCTTTACGGACGAGGCAGATACGGTGCTCGGCTATGTCTTCTGCGTGCTTCAGGAACCGCAGCCGGGCCACGTGCTGACGCCGGTCCGCACGCTTTATATCGACGATCTCTGCGTGGATGAAAACGCGCGGGGAAAGCACGTCGGCAGCGCCCTGTTCCGCTTCGCGGAAGAATATGCGCGTTCGCTCGGCTGCTATGCACTGACCCTGAACGTCTGGGAAGGCAACGACAGCGCGAAACACTTTTACGAAAGCCGCGGCATGCGGGTACAGAAGACGGGGATGGAACTGATCCTCGGGGAAGGCGGAAAGGATGAAGCCTGAACAGCCGGAAACGTCCTTCGGGCGGGAGGATTATACAGATCCCGTCTGTCCCTTTGACACTTCGATGTTTGAAAAAGAACCACCCATACGGTCCGTTCCCGTTTCCAGGATCATTGAGAAGGAAGACAGTCTTCTTGCGGCAAAGGACTGGGACGGCGCCGGGCGCCTGTTAAAGTACTGGAAAAAAGAAGCGGAAGAAGGACGCGACGAATCGGGCCTTTTCGTGATCATGAACGAGCTCATGGGGCTCTACAGGAAGACCGGACGAAAAGAAGAAGCAGAGAGCGCCGCAGCCGCCGCGCTGCAGCTGATCCCCGCGGTCGGCGCGCGTTCGACGGCCGCCGCGACAGCTTACGTGAACGCGGCGACGGTCTATAAATCCTTCGGGCGGCCGAAGGAAGCCATTCCTTTGTTCGAAAAAGCCCGGCGCCTTTATGAAGAGCTGCTGCCGCCTTCCGACCGCAGGCAGGCGGGACTCCTCAATAATATGGCACTCGCGCTGACCGACCTTGAACGCTACGATGAAGCGGAGACGCTATACAGAAAGGCCATCGGCCTGCTGGAAGAAGCCGGGTGCGACCTGCCGGAACAGGCGGTCAGCTGGCTCAATCTCGCGGACCTTTATTATCTCCGGGACGGGGCGGAAGAAAGCGAGGAAGCGGTGGGGCGCTGCCTGGATGAAGCAGAGCGCCTTATCGAGGATCCCGTAAATCCCCGGGACGGCAATTATGCCTTCGTCTGCGAAAAATGCGCGCCTTCCTTTGAGTACTACGGACGCTTTTTCTACGCGAAGGAGCTTACCGAACGGGCGGAACAGATCTACAGGGAACACGGAAGCCGGGAATGAAAGGAAATGCGCGATGAAAGGACTGGAGCTTTCAAGAGCCTATTATGAGACCTTTGGGGCGCCGATGCTGGAACGGGAGTTTCCGGAAGTGCTTCAGCATGC
>CADBQM010000104.1 GCA_902796795.1 uncultured Eubacteriales bacterium | reverse complement strand
TCGCTGTATTCCATGACGTAGGTCTGGATGGCCTGGCGGTCGGTCGGCGGCTCCGAAAGGACGCTCATGTCCCGGACGCCGATCATGCTCATATGCAGTGTCCTGGGGATCGGCGTCGCGGTCAGCGTCAGCACGTCCACCGTCTTTTTCATCTGCTTGATCTTCTCTTTATGGGAGACGCCGAAGCGCTGCTCCTCATCGATCACCAGCAGGCCGAGATCTTTATATTCCACGTCCTTTGAGAGCAGGCGGTGGGTCCCGATGACGATGTCCACCGCGCCGCGCTTCAGGTCGTTTACGGTCCTTTTCTGTTCTTCCGCCGTGCGGAAACGGCTCAGCATATCCACGCGGACCGGGAAGTCCTTCATCCGCTGGGTGAAGGTATTGTAGTGCTGCTGCGCCAGGATCGTGGTCGGCACGAGATACGCGACCTGCTTGCCCTCCTGCACGGCCTTGAAAGCTGCGCGGATCGCGACTTCGGTCTTCCCGAAGCCCACGTCGCCGCAGATCAGCCGGTCCATGATCTTCTCGCTCTCCATGTCCGCCTTGGTCCGCTCGATCGCTTCCCACTGGTCCGCCGTCTCCTCGAAGGGGAACATCTCCTCGAATTCCTTCTGCCAGACGGTGTCCTTCCCGTAACTGTAGCCGCGGCCTTCGCGGCGCTCCGCGTAAAGCAGCACCAGCTCTTCCGCGACTTCCTCGACCGCGGCCCGGACACGGCTGCGCGTCCGTTTCCATTCGGGACTGTCGAGCCGTGAGAGCTTCGGCGCCTTCGCGTCGGAGGAAGCATATTTCTGCACGACGTCGAGGTTCGTTACCGGGACGTAGAGCGTTCCGGAGCTGCCGTAGGAGATCCGCATGTAATCCCGCTGCACGCCCTCGGTCTCGATGCTCTCGATGCCCTGGTACAGGCCGATGCCGTAGCTTTCATGCACGACGTAATCGCCCGGGGAAAGCTCGGAGAAGCTCGTGATCTTCTTCCCGTCATAGGGAGACTTGCGCTTCACCCGCTTCTTTTCCACGCCAAAGATATCGCTCTCCGTGAGCAGGACGAACTTCAGCTGCGGGTAGGTAAAGCCCCGGTGCAGGCTGCCGTTCGTAACGAGCAGGTCGCCGGGCTGTACCGTTTCTTCCGGGTCTTCACTGAAATACGCGCGGAGCCCGTATTCACGGAGCTCCTCTGCCATACGGCTCGCCCGGATCCGCGAAGGCGAAAGCAGGACGACCGTGTATTTTTCCTTCTGGTACTGCGTAAGGTCCGCGAGCAGTCCCTGGAAATTGCCCTGGTAGGAAACGATGCCGGTCACGCTGACGGAATGGCTCTCGCGGATGCGCGGTTCCGTGATGCGGGAATCGAGCGCGGTCAGGACGAGCGTATGGCCGCCGGTGAGCGACGCCATGGCTTCTTCCGGGTCCCGGAGCAGTTCGGCTTCCTTTGGGAAAGCCATGCCCTTTTCCAGGCGCACGCGGATCCCCTCCGCAAACTGCGCGGCGTTCCCACGGGCGTATTCCATCGTCCGGAGCGGCTCGTCCAGGACAAACAGGCAGTCCTCCGGCAGATAGGAAACGAGCGTCTCCGCCCTGCCGTAGAAATACGGGAGAAATCGTTCGAGCGGCCCGCGGCACATGAGCGCGTCCATCTCGTCCGTCACTTCCCGATAGAGCTGCTGCAGCGCGGCACCGGCTTCGTATTCGGCTTTTTCCGCGAATACCGCGGCATTCTTCTTATAGTCCGCGTCGATCGCCCGGCGGCCCTTTTTCAGGCTTTCCGCGGTCAGGAAAAGCTCGGTCGCGGGATAGACGGTCACTTCCGGGATCCGCTTGTCGGAAAGCTGCGTCTCCGGGTCAAAGAGGCGGATCGTGTCGATCTCATCATCCCAGAATTCGATGCGGAACGGCTGCTCCTCCGTGAGCCCGAAAATGTCCAGGATCCCGCCGCGCTCGGCGTATTCGCCGGGCGCTTCGACTCTGCCCACGCGCTCGTAGCCGAGCAGCGTCAGGCGCTTCATCAGTGCGGGAAGCTCGGCGGTCATGCCCTCCGAAAGCGTCAGCAGCTGCGCCTTGAAGACGTCAAAAGGAACGAGCAGGTTCATGACCGCGTCCATCGTCGCGACGACCGTCAGC
>CADBQM010000103.1 GCA_902796795.1 uncultured Eubacteriales bacterium | reverse complement strand
CCCGAAAGTCACGGCGGAAGTGCTCCGGAAGTACGGCTTCAGCATGAACAAGCGCTTCGGGCAGAATTTCCTGATCGACGCGCATGTACTGAATAAGATCATCGAGGCCGCGGAACTCACAGAAGAGGACACGGTGCTGGAGATCGGCCCGGGGATCGGAACGATGACGCAGGCGCTTTCGGAAGCCGCGGGAAAGGTGATCGCGGTCGAGATCGACAGCAAGCTGATCCCGATCCTGGCGGATACGCTTCAGGGGCGGGGGAACGTGACCGTCCTGAACGCAGACATCCTGCGCACGGATATCCGGGCGCTCAGCACAGAAATGAACGGCGGAAAGCCCTTCAAGATCGTGGCCAATCTCCCGTACTATATCACGACGCCGATCATCATGAAGCTGCTCGAAGAGGACCTGCCGGTAGAAAGCATTACGGTCATGGTCCAGAAAGAGGTGGCGCTCCGCATGCAGGCATCTCCCGGCAGCAAGGACTGCGGCGCGCTGTCGCTGGCGGTGCAGTATTACGCGGAAGCGTATCTCGCGGCAAACGTCCCGCTGAACTGCTTTATGCCGCGGCCGAACGTGGATTCGGCGGTCGTCCGCCTGACGAAGCGGACGGTCCCGCCGGTCAGCGTACATACACCGGAGCTCATGTTCCGGCTGATCCGCGCGAGCTTCAACCAGCGCAGGAAGACGCTCGTAAACGGACTTCGGAACAGCGGGATCTTTGCGCTTTCCAGGGAAGAGCTCGTGGCAAAAGTCACGGAAGCCGGCCTAGACGAAAACGTCCGCGGCGAGACGCTGGGACTTCCGGAATACGCGCGGCTCAGTGACGTGCTTGAACCATATGCGCTGCCCGCAAAGCAGGAAACGGTATAAGAAGGCAGGGAGGAAAAGGTGAGCCTGAAAAGACCCGCAAACGAAGACGAACGCTTTATGAAGGAGGCCTACAAGCAGGCGCTCCGCGCGTACCGGCTTGACGAGACGCCGATCGGCTGCGTGATCGTTAAGGACGGAGAAATCATCGCCCGAGCCTGCAACCGCCGGAATACAGACAAAAGCGTGATCGCGCACGCGGAGATCCTCGCGATCAAAAGGGCCGCGAAAAAACTCGGCGACTGGCGGCTCGAGGGCTGCACGATGTACGTGACGCTGGAGCCCTGCCAGATGTGCGCCGGCGCGCTGGTGCAGAGCCGGATCGACCGGGTCGTGATCGGCTGTATGAATCCGAAGGCCGGTTCGGCCGGCAGCATCGTGAATCTTCTGCAGGAACCGCGCTTTAATCATCAGGCGGAGATCACCGCAGGCGTGCTTCAGGAGGACTGCAGCGCGCTGATGAAACAGTTCTTTGCGGCGCTCAGGAAAAAGCATGAGAACACAGCAGAATAAAATGTAAAGGAGCGTTGACAGGAACGCTCCTTTTGTTATACTGAAAATACATCCATGGCAGAGTAGGACCTCATGTGTGCCTGCGGGGCGGAAGCCCTTCAGGGCAGTGCCGGAAAAACGGGGAGTTGTTTTCCGGACGAAACGGTAAGGGCAAAAAGCCGGAACCTGCAGTATGAGATCCGCATCCCGCTGCCGCATTTTGCGGGTCAGATCCGGAAGACCGGGACTTATTCCTCCGATGCGGCGTGTAATTAAGCCTGACGGATGGAGGAAGGAGTTCGAAATGAATACAAAGAGTACAGAAGCGGTCGACCGTTCGCTGTTTATGACCCCGTTCCATACACGCTACTGGGACCTTGCGGCGCGGGAACTGAAATCCATCCGCGTCCTCGCGATCGCGGCTGTGTTAACGGCACTCCGGATCGCGATCAAGGCGCTGACGATCCCGGTGGGACCGTACCTGAACATCACCTTCGGTTTCCTGGTGAACTCGGTCGGTTCCATGATCTACGGGCCGGTCGTCGCAGTGATCACTTCCGCGATCAGCGATACGCTCGGCGCGGTCCTTTTCCCGACCGGGACGTATTTCTTCCCGTATATTTTTGAAGAGATCATGGGCGGCGTCCTGTTTGCGCTCTTTTATTACCGGGCGCGGATCACGACGCTGCGCGTCATGCTCGGGCGTTTTGCGGTGACGGTCATCTGCAACCTGCTGCTGAATCCGTTCATCAGCATCTTCTATTTCAGATATGTGCTGGGCAAGAGCTACACCTTCTTCACGCTCCCGCGTCTGATCAAGAACCTGGCGCTTTTCCCGCTTCAGACGCTGATCCTGGTACTGCTGTTTAACGCCCTGCTGCCGTTTACGAACAAACAGCAGCTGACCTTTACCGGCAAGACGAAGATCGAGATCCATAAGAAAGACGTGATCGTTCTGGCCGCAATGACCCTCGCATCCGCATTGTTTATCGTCCTCTATTACTGGTACAGCTGGAAAGTCCTTGGAAAACCGCTTCCGTGGAACGCGGAAATATAAAGAAATAAAAACATCGGTCGAAATGAGAAAGGAGTCAGTCATGCAGATCGAAGTAAAAGGGGGAAGGGAAGATTTCCCGTACAGCATCCGCGACGTGCACATCAGTGATCCCTGTATTTTCCCGGATGAGAAGACCGGAATGTACTACACCTACGTGCAGTTCGTTGACCGGGAGCGTTTTCCTGACGCGGCCGGAGACGGCATGTGCTTCTACGTGATCAAGAGCCCGGACCTGGTCAACTGGTCCGTGCCGAAGGTCTGCTTCCGTCAGAAAGATACCGATTTCTGGGCAGACAAGGATTACTGGGCACCGGAGCTCCATCTGTGGAAGGGCAAATACTATCTGTTCTCGACCTTCCGCAAGACCGGGACCTACAGACGCTG
>CADBQM010000102.1 GCA_902796795.1 uncultured Eubacteriales bacterium | reverse complement strand
CAATTATAACCACCAGTGAAACGGTGGTTTGCTCAGACCCTATAAGGGCCAGTACATGCTGACCCATAAAAGAGTACTGAGGGTTTACCATCGCATCGTTATACAGGCGGCCGCTTCAAGCGGCTGACTCTTATTTCCTTTTTTTCTCTTGTCACCCATTAACGGGTCTGTGAACTCTTTCAGCGAAATTTGATCGCTCGTGTAATCTTCTTCCAGTTGGTTTCTGATGTAGTCCTTTATCATTATCTCGATCTTCCCTACTATATCCACATAGTATCCCCTACACTAGAAATATCTGTTGCCGTACTTATACATTAGATTCGCGTGTCGGTCAATGATCATCAGCGCGCTCTTGCTCTTGAATGTTCCCATAAATTGTGCTTCACTCATGTATGGTGGGATACTGACCAACATATGAATGTGATCTGAGCAGGCTTCTGCCTCAATAATCTCCACCTTCATTTCATTACATAGCTTCCTCAAGATTTCTACTTGGATAAAACCTACTTTTATTCTACTGATGCGGTCGGCAAACCTTCATCACTCTATACTTTGGGGTTTTATTTGTTCACCCGGGTAGAATCAGGGAATAGGCAAGCTAAAGCGCCATAAAAAACCATGACAGGATCCGTGTCGATCCTGTCATGGTTTTTTATTGTTCCTGATAGCGATAGGCAATCAGGATTCCGATTATGAGCGCGAGACCGGCCAGGCTGACGGTCAGCCAGGTCTTCCATGAGATCTCCGTGACCGCCACACCAGCTGCCTGAGACGGTGCCACGGTCACAACCTCCGGTGCGGGCGCTTCGGCAGGACTTTCCATTTGCCTGCCCGGCCTCTCCTCTCCTGCCGGTATTCCCGGTGGGGTCGGCAAGTCTGGTTCTCCTTTACCCTGTGGCTCTCTCTGACCCGACCCTTCGGCGCGGCCTCTTCCGCCTCCGAAGCCTACTGTCCCGAAAGCGCCTTCTTCGGTGCCGAAAAGCATGGTCACGTCTTCCAAATCAAGCTGCTCCGTTTCTCCACCGATCGTCAGCAGGACGCTCTCCCCCGCCGTCATCTCCGGACAGCTCATGATCACGGAAGAAAAACTGCAGGGCACTTCCCAGCGGAGCAGCTCCTTTCCGCCGATATCTGTCAGCAGAAGATCACTGCCGGTCTCCGCCTCCCTGCTGAGCTTATACAGGAAGGAGCACTGGGTCGAGCTGCTGTCAAAGCCCTCGGCCATGGTATTGCTGCCGCAGGCGATCACGGAACCTCCGCTGATCTCGCAGACGCCGCCGCTTTCGCTGCCAAAATCAATGGCATTGTTTGTACCGTCGCCGGCAAGGCTTACCAGGACTCTCCCACCGGTAATGCGTATGTCCCCATTGGAATCCAGCCCGTCTGCGTCCCGGGCAGAATCATTGATGACCGTGATGCTGCCTCCGCTGATCAGGATGGAGGGAAACTGTCTGATACCGTCGGAGCTCACATTTGACTGTTCAAACTCCGGCACGGGCTGTTCCTCTTCGGTCCCGCCGAATTCCGCCATGTCTTCCGGTGGTATGCCCATTCCCATATCCGGAAAGGCATGAAATCCCACCATCGTGGGGATATTCTGTTCACCGCCGCTGGCGTTCAGGCCGTCATCCTCGGGATAGATGGCGACGTCCCCACCGGCGATGGTGATCGTGACAGCCTCGATCCCTTCTCTGCATTGCGGGATCCTTAGCGTGCCGTCTGTGATCGTGAAGGAGGTTTCCGCGTGGATCGCGTCGTCTCCGGAAAGGAGCTGAATATCTCCGCCTTCGATCATAACGTCACCTGCGGAGTGGAGCGCGTCATCACCGCTGCTGACGGATAATTCACCGGAGTCACAGTAGAATAACCCGCCGTCCTTCCTGATATTGACGCCATCGTCTCCTGCTGTAAGGGTGAGTTTGGCTTTTGTGATGTGAAAGCTGTCGTTGACCTGTATGGCGTCCGCGGCGGCGTCAACCGTGACCGTTCCGCCGGTGATCGCCAGTTTGTCCTTGGCGACGAGTCCATGGTTGCCAGCCGCTTTGATACGCAGTTCTCCCGATCCGTTGATCGCCAGGTCATCACGGGCAAAGACGGCGCCGTCCCTTCCCAGAGAGATCGCGTCTTCCGAGAATTCCGCTCCTGACGATAATGTATTGACCGTGTTTTCCGACAAGGTCAGAAACACCTTCTGCGCCTGCTCAATGCGAAGACAGGCGTCCTTTTCGCAGGCGATCTCCACGCCGTCAAGCGCAAGCCAGATCTTGGAATCCTTGTCGGCGTCTATGATGACGCTGCCATCGGTCAGACTGCCGGACAGAACATAATACCCGGCCGAGGTGATCATGACGCTGTCCTCATAAGCGTAGGCGCCGCCGCCGACAACTCTGGCTTCGGTCCCGTTCAGGTAGATTTCCGTAGCGGAGGCGCGGCTCCAGTCGGCGTTTAATTCGTTGGCGGTGAACCGGTCCGAGGCGTTGCTTGCTCCGGCGTCTTCATCCACGATGGCCTCAAGTCCGAAACGGGACCCGTTCATAAACAGGATCGTCAGCAGCAGGGTCAGCACGAGAACGACAACGCAGATCAAATCAAAATTCCGATGCGTTGACACCATT